>JBPCTP010000202.1:0-11158 GCA_051011615.1 Microthrixaceae bacterium
GCGCGGATCGGCGGGGTCGTGTGGGGAGCCACCAATGACGACGCCGGGTCGCTCGGTTCGCTCTACCACCTGGGCCAGGACCCCCGGCTGAACCATGAGTTCCCGAGCCGGGGAGGGGTCTGCGACGAGGACTGCGCCGACCTGCTGCGGGCGTTCTTCGCCGGCCGCCGCTGACGGACATGCAGTGGTCCGGATCGTGTCGGTGGCCGGTCCGGGATGGCCGACCGGTCCCCCGGGCCGCTACCGTCGTCGACGGAGAGTTGCCAGAGCGGACGAATGGGACGGTCTCGAAAACCGTTGAGGTCGCAAGGCCTCCGAGGGTTCGAATCCCTCACTCTCCGCCACAGTCATGACTTCGGTCATGGCCATACGGAGCCCCGCCGGCGAGAGTCGGCGGGGCTCCGTCGCGTCTCGCGCGCGGTTCATCCAATGGTCCGCTTGTGGCAACGAGCTGGAAACCGTGCTCCGGTTGGATCGAGGTAGCTGAACCGAGACGGGACTGTCGATGAACCCAGAGCCGATGGACGCAGAGACCGACGAGATCTCCCCCCTTCGCCCGCAGGTGATCGTCCTGTTCGGCGCCACCGGTGACCTGGCGGCCAGAAAACTGCTGCCCGGGCTGTTCCATCTGGCCGAATCGGGGCTCATGCCCGACTACCGGATCATCGGCACCTCCCTCGACGACTTCACAGATGAGGAGTTCCGCAGCCACGCACGCGTGACGCTCGAGAAGTTCGCGCGCAAGGGGCTCAGTGATGCGGGTTGGGAGGACTTCTGCCGCCGACTCTGCTTCGTCCCCCTCGACATGGGTCACCACGCCCTCGCGGATCGCGTGCACAAGTGCGAGGAGGATCTCGGCGCACCGGCGAACCGGCTGCACTACCTGTCAGTTCCTCCGGATGCGGCGACCGAGGTCGTGCAGCTGCTTGGCGAGGCGGGCCTTGCGGAGCGGGCCCGAATCATCATGGAAAAGCCCTTCGGGACAGACCTGGCTTCTGCGATCGAGCTCAACTCCGCACTCCACGAGACGTTCGAAGAGAAACAGATCTTCAGGATCGACCACTTCCTCGGCAAGGAGGCGGCGCTCAACATCCTGGCCTTCCGGTTCGCCAACGGACTCTTCGAACCCATCTGGAATCGGCAGCACATAGCGCATGTGCAGATCGATGTGCCCGAGGAACTCGACATCGGAAGCAGGATTCCGTTCTACGAACAGACCGGCGCCTATCGCGACATGGTCGTCACCCACCTGTTCCAGGTGCTGGCCTTCATGGCGATGGAACCGCCCACCCACCTGGAGCCGCGCGCGATCGGCGTTGAGAAGAACAAGGTCTTCCGCTCCTTGGTGCCAATCGAACCGTCTGCGGTCGTGCGCGGCCAGTACTCGGGTTACCTGGACGAACCCGGCGTCCGTTCGCACTCCGATACGGAGACCTTCGTCGCCCTGCGCTGTGAGATCGACAACTGGCGATGGGCGGGCGTGCCTTTCTACCTGCGCACCGGCAAGCGCATGGCCGAGGGTGCTCGGATCATCTCGATCGCCTTTCGTGAGCCGCCCAAGAGCATGTTCCCGATTGGCTCGGGTGTCGGCGCTCACGGCCCCGACCACCTGACCTTTGACCTCGCCGATGCGTCCAAGCTGTCACTGTCGTTCTACGGAAAGCGTCCCGGACCGGGCATGACCCTCGACAAGCAGAGCCTTCAGTTCTCACTGCACGAGACAGGCCGTACCGACGACCTCCTCGAGGCCTACGAGCGACTGATCTACGACGCAATGAGCGGGGATCGCACCCTGTTCACCGACGCCGAGGGCATCGAGGAACTCTGGAATCGCTCAACGCCGCTGCTGGAGAACCCGCCGCCGGTGAGGCCGTATGCGCCCGGCTCGTGGGGGCCGAACGCGATCCACCAGCTGGTCGCACCGGACGCATGGCGATTGCCCTTCGAGCGTGTGTGGCGGGAGCCCTGAGCGCGAGATCCCGGGTCCTATGCACACCCGCCGTCGCTGGACGACGCCGCCCTGCGCTCTCCCACGTAGACCGCGACATCTCCACCAGGAACCTCGCGAGGAATCTGAGAACGAGCCACAACCCAACACCGGCGCCTGTCAGATCTGACCTGTGGCAATCAGCAACACCGCGACACCCGCTATGCCGATTCGATACCAACCGAAGACCGCGAGGCTGTTGGTCTCGAGGTACCGGATCATCCACTTGATCGCCACAACCGCCGCGAGGAACGCGAACACGAGGCCGATGAGCGGATCGACGATCCCGAACTGGTCGACGAGGCCGCCGCCGTCCTTCACAAGCGAGTAGAGGCTCGCCGCTGTGAGGGTGACGAAGCCGAGTATGAAGCTGAACTCCACCGCCGCCGCCATGCCGACACCGGCTAGAAGGGCCCCGAGGATGGTCGCGAGCGACCGACTCGTGCCGGGCCAGAGCGCTGCGATCTGTGCGACGCCGATGATGAGCGCCTGGCGGTGGGTGATGTCGAGAACCGGATCGCGACCGTCCTCGACCTTCTCGCCGCCGTGAGGTATCAACCCGTACCGCTCCAGACCGAGGATGAGCAGACCACCCACGATCCACGCCCCGACTATCGGCCATGGGCCGAACAGCTTGTCCTCGATCGCATCGTCGAAGAAGAGGCCCACAGCCGCCGCCGGCACAAAGGCGATGACGGTGACCACGAGCAGGTGCCTCCCCGGACCTGACTTACCGAACAGGCCGAGCACCATGTCGCGGAATCGCTTCCAGAAAAGGCCGGCAACGGCAACGATCGCACCGAACTGGATTGCGATCGCATACGTGTTGGCCGCTGCGGTGTCGGCCTCTGTCTCACCGAGGCCCAGCAGACGGGAGACCACCAGCAGGTGACCCGTCGAGGAAACCGGCACGTACTCGGTGAGTCCCTCGACCGTGCCGAGGATGGCGGCCTTCCACCAGGTCATGGCGCTCTCCGCTGTGGTCTCGGCAACCTGTGCGGCGGACCGCACCGATGCACCGACCGTGCCCGGAAGCGCCGACATCACGACCACCAGTGCTGAGGCCAGCAACATCGCCAGGCGAACCGCCGATGCGGCCGACGAAGAGCACCCGCGCAAGGAAACCGGAGCGTCTCGAACCGTGACCGGACGCGGTTCGGAGCGACGGGGCATGGAGATCACCTGCCCATCATGCCCGTTGTCGGACGCGCACCCACGTCTCGCTCGGGGTCGGGCGTGTCCGCCGTCGAAAGCCCGTTCACAGGGGCACCGGCCTCGCGGAACTGGGTTTGCACCGCGGAAGTAGCGTCACTGGCGTGTCAATGACGATGATGAGAATGATCCACCAGGATTCCAGCAAGGCCGAGGGGGCCTCGTTGGACCGGGGCCTGGTTCGCCGGGTTGCCTCCTGGACCGCTCCCTACAAGGCCCAACTGGTCGGTTTCCTGATCGCCATAGTCCTCGGCTCGCTGCTGGCCCTGGTGCCTCCGCTCGTGTTCCGCACGATGATCGACGAGACGTTGCCAAACGGTGATTCGGCCGGTCTGGCATGGCTGTCGCTGCTCGTGGTCGGCGCCGCGGTGGTGGCGATGGTGGCTTCGCTGTTCGAGCGGACCTGGTCCGCACGCATCGGCGAAGGCCTCATCTATGACCTGCGCGTCGCGTTGTTCGACCACGTGCAACGAATGCCGGTGCAGTTCTTCACCCGTTCGCAGACTGGCGCATTGGTCAGCCGGCTCAACAACGACGTCATCGGCGCACAGCGCGCTGTGACGGGCACACTCGGCACCGTCGCCTCCAATGTCGTGACACTCATCACCACCGTGGTGACCATGATCGCACTGGACTGGCGGGTGACGATCGTCTCGGTGCTGCTGCTGCCGCTGTTCCTGATCCCCGCCAAGCGGGTCGGAAAGCGGCTGCAGAGCTACACGCGGCGCGGCATGGAACTCAACGCCGAGATGAATGCGCAGATGACCGAGAGGTTCGGCGTCGCCGGCGCACTGCTGGTGAAGCTGTTCGGTCGCCACGGCGAGGAGACCGACACCTTCTCCGGTAGGGCATCGGGCGTCCGCGACGTGGGCGTGAAGTCCGCCGTGCTGACCCGGGTATTCATGGCATCGATGACCCTGGTGGGTGCAATCGGTGTCGCCGCGGTGTACTTCATCGGCGGACGTCAGGTGATCTCGGGAGCCATCACGGCCGGATCCCTGGTGGCCTTGGCGACTCTCGTGACACGCATATACGAGCCGTTGGTCAGCCTCACCAACGCAAGGGTGGATGTGATGAGCGCATTCGTCAGCTTCGAGCGCGTGTTCGAGGTGCTCGATGCGCCGAACCCGATCACTGATCCCGAGAATCCGGTGGACCTTGTTGAAGTGAAGGGGGACGTGAGCCTGAGTGGCGTGACCTTCTCGTATCCCTCCGGCGGGGACTCCGCCGTGGCGAGCCTGGAGACCGGCCCGGCGGAGCGGGAGTTGCCGGGCGGCCCACCGACAGTGCTGCACGACGTGAGCATCGACATACCCGCCGGTGCGACGGTGGCACTCGTGGGCCCATCTGGTGCCGGCAAGTCGACGATCGCGAATCTGATCCCACGTCTCTACGACGTGACCGACGGAAAGGTGAGCGTTGACGGCCACGACGTGCGCGACATAGCGCTGGCCGACCTGCGACACAACATCGGGGTGGTGGCCCAGGACCCACACCTGTTCCACGAGACCGTGAAGGAGAATCTGCTGTACGCCCGCCCCGGTGCAACCGAGGCGGAACTGACCGAGGCGTGCAGAGCGGCAAGGATCCTCGATGTCGTGGAGGGTCTGCCGGACGGGTTCGACACGATGGTCGGCGAACGCGGCTACCGGCTCTCCGGTGGTGAGAAGCAACGTCTCGCCATCGCCCGGATGCTCCTCAAGGACCCGGCCGTGGTGGTGCTGGACGAGGCGACCTCCAGCCTGGATGCGGAGAACGAGGCCGCCATCCAGCAGGCACTTGCCACGGCACTCGAGGGTCGTACCGCGGTGGTGATCGCACATCGGCTGTCCACGATCACCGGGGCGGACAAGATCGTTGTGCTGGACGAGGGTCGAGTGGTGCAGACCGGCACCCACCAGGAGCTGTTGGCTTCGGGCGGTCTGTATGCGGAGCTGTACCGCACGCTCGTGGCCGAGGAGAGCTGAGGGCACGCGTCGGCACGGCCGGTAGGCTGACCACACCCGGGCCCGTCGGGCCCCTCAGGAGGAGTGGTAGTGCACGCGCTGATCGCAACTGACGGTTCCGAGGTCTCAATCGACGCTGCCCGCAAGGGTGTCTCCCTGCTGAATCCCGACAAGGTGACGTTGCTAACCGTTGCCGACACCTCGATCGCGGACGACTCCGGTGCCGGCGGGTTCGAGGGCAACCTGTTGTCACCGGCCGAGTCCGAAAGGGCGCGCGACGCGATTCTCCAGGAAGGGGACTCAGAACTCGCCGACACGGTCAAGGCACTGGGAGTGGATCCGGCGAACGTTCAGACCAAGGTGGTCGAGGGATCATCCGGACAGATGATCATCCACGAAGCGGATGAGGCCGACGTCGACGTGATCGTCGTGGGTTCCCATGGACACGGTTTCCTGTCCCGGGTACTGATCGGCTCGGTGTCGGAGTACGTCGTACGCCACACCACCCGCCCCGTGCTCGTGTTGCGACACGACGATCCCGAGTCCTGACCACCTCACCCGCTCGGTGGTGCCGTTGACCAGGCGAAGCTGCCGATGACACCTCAAGACGGCGCGGCCGGCAATCCGACCTGGTCCGTCGGGGAGCTGCACGAGGCAGTCACCGGGCTCATCGAGCATGCATTCGGACACACCATCTGGGTCACGGGTGAGCTGCGCTCACTGCACCGCAGCGCAGCCGGGCACAGCTACTTCGACCTTGTGGAACCGGGCACGGACGGCACCCACGGCGCAGCTCGCCTGTCGGTGACGCTCTTCGGGGGCTACCGACAGCGGGTCAATGCAGTCGTGAAACGCCACGGCGATGCAGTTCGCATCGAAGAAGGCACCGTGCTGCGGATATCAGGTGAGCTCCAGACCTACCCTGCGCAGAGTCGACTCCAGTTGGTGATGACCGGGATCGATCCCAGCTACACGCTCGCGGTGACCGAACAGCGTCGCTCCAAGGCGCTAGCCGCCCTTTCCGCTGCCGGCCTGCTGGATGCGAACGGAACCCTCGAGGTGCCGCATCCACCGATTCGGATCGCCGTGGTGACATCTCGCAACAGTGCTGCGGAGGCCGACGCTCTCACCGAGCTGCAACGCAGCCGCGTCGGTCTCGAGATCAGCCGCATCGATGCCCGAACACAAGGGGCGGAGGCCGAGGCAACCATCGTTGCAGCGTTGCGGACCGCCGATGAGCTCGGTGTTGATGTGATCCTGCTGGTGCGCGGCGGAGGCTCGAGCACGGACCTGGCAACCTTCGACGGCGAGCGACTCGGCCGCGCAATAGCGGCGCTGCGCACCGCCGTATTCACCGGAATCGGCCACGAGACGGACCGCAGCGTGGCCGACGAGGTTGCCCACACGGCGTTCAAGACACCGACCGCGGCCGCGGCCGCGGTCGTGGAACGCGCGGAGCGTGCAGAATCCGAACTCACGGCCGTTTCATCTGCGGTGCAGACGGCCGTTCGTGGCCGACTCGTGCGGGCCGGAAAGATCCTCGACGACCATACGAGGGCTGTGTCGCTCGCATGCCGGGGGCACCTCAACCGCGAAGCCGCCTCGGTGGAATCGCGGCTGGCGCGCGTCTCCGCAGCCGCTCCCCTGATGCTGAACCGGCTCGACGACCGACTGGCGGGCTCCGCTGGGCGGATTCCGGCGCTTGCCGCGCGCCGGGTCGACGGTTCCGAGGAACGACTGGAGAACCTCTGGTCACTCGTTTCGGCGAGGGACCCTGCGCACCTGCTCGAACGAGGTTGGTCGATAACCCGCACAGATGACGGTGCGATCGTCCGCGCCCCGGGCGATGTCCCCGGCGGTGCTCGTCTGCACACCACCGTCGCAGGTGGCAGGATCACCTCCGTGGTCAGCGAAGAAGGCGACAAGTGAATCCCGGATCCTCCACCGACTCCTCACCGGACGACCCAGCGGCAACCCCTGCTGAGCTCGGCTTCGCCGGTTGTCTCAGCGAACTGGACGTCATCGTGCGGGGACTGGAAACGGATGCCATCGACGTCGACCATCTGTCCGCGTCGGTGGAGAGGGCTGCTGAACTCGTCGAGTGGTGCCGGGAATGCCTCGGCGACACCCGCACCCGACTCGACGAGGTCCTTCCGCGACTCGAGTTGTCGAACGGCCCCGCTGAGGACACTTCCGACGGTGACGAGTCGCATGGCGACGGATCTGACCGGTCGGGCGAAGGGCCTGACGCCGAGCCCGGGTAGCGTTCGGACATGGCCCAGGCGAGCCCGAAACGCACCACACCCCTTCGTCGGGAGGAGATCGTCGATGCCGCGCGCACCATGCTTGCCGACACCGATCTCGAGTCGCTGTCGTTGCGACGCCTCGCCTCATCGCTGGGGGTGACGGCCCCTGCGTTGTACGCGCATGTGGAACACAAGGGAGACCTGCTCACCGCAGTTGCCGAACAGGGATTCCGCGAGCTGGTCGACGCCTTCGATGCTGTCGAGGCCGACGATCCGATAGAGCGCATGAAGCAGTACGGGCACGCCTATGTGGAGCAGGCGATCAGCGACCCGGGCTTGTTCAGGGTTATGTTCGTGTTCAGACCCGACCCCATCCCGGTGCCCGGCGCAGACAACGAGTTGGCCGCCGCCACCACCGCCTTTGCGAAGCCGGCGTTGGCCATCGCGGAAGCCATGGAATCGGGGGACATCCACCCGGACCGGGATCCACTCCTCACAGCGATGACGCTGTGGACCACGACCCACGGCCTGGCGACCGTGCTGCTCCTGGGAAACTCCGGCGGCGAAGTGATTCTGTTCGAAAACTCGCGAGAGCTGATCGACGACGTGATCAACGTGACGCTCTGCGGACTGAAGGTCGCGCCGGACTGAACGTGGCGCCTGGCTGAACGTGGCGCCTGGCTGAACGTGGCGCCTGGCTGAACGTGGTTCCTGTCTAGTTGGCGGAGTACAGGTCAAGACCCCGCGCAACGCTGCCGTCGCCGACTCCTGGTTCGCCCACGATTGCCTCCAGCCATGCGGGACGCACCACGGAGGCGACCCACAGTGGCGTGTCGAGATCACTTCCCTCGACGGCGTAGCCGGCGAAGGTACGGGCGTAGTCGGCGGGCCTCACGTCGCGCGAAAGCTCCAGCAGCGCGTACGGGTCCGGAGGACCGACGGTGTCCGCCGGGCGCACAAGCGCTCTCGAACCCGGATGTACGCCACCACCGGCCAGCCCGGGTCCGTCGGCCATGACGACCCCGTGCACGGCGTCGGGACGGGCAGCCGCCGTGACCATCGCGACGTACGCCCCCAAACCTCTGCCGAGAAGTGTCACCGGTGTGCCGAGGTGTTCGATCACCGCGTCGACGTCGCCGACGAGGATCTCGCTGGTGTAGCCACCGCCGACCGGCATCGTCGATTGGCCATGGCCGGCGAAGTCCATGCCGAACACCGGGCCCGGCCAGGCGATACCACTCGGCACCGAAGCGGGAGTGCACTCGCCCAGGCCGTGCAGGAGCACCAGGGGGCGCGGGGCTTCGTTGGCCTCCGCGGAGGTGCCGGCAACCAGCGTGTGGACGGCGATGTCGATGCGGTTGTGCTTCACCAACCGCATGGTCGACTCCACCGACTGCGACGTCTGCGGCACGCCTTCATCGTTCATGCGAGGAACTCCAACACCATGTCGGCCACGGCGCGCGGCTCTTCGATGTGCACGAAGTGTCCGACTCCTTCCAGGCCCACGAATCGGGCACCCTCAGGCAGGTAGGACTCGACCTCCTCGGGTTCGGTGCCCCACCCCATGACTTCCTTGTCCAGTCCGAGAATCCCCAACACCGGCGCGCCGATGCCGGGCAACTGGAGCAGCGACCACTGTGGTCGCCATGGACCGAAGCCGCCCATTCGCAGGCTCGGGTCGATCTTCCAACGCCAACCCTTAGCCGATTCCTCGGCGCCGACTGTCACGAGGTAGCGCAGCCACTCGGGCGACATCCGCGGGTTCATTCGGCCCCTGCGAACGGCCAGCTCGTCGATCGTTCCGGGCTTGCGCTGCTTGCCCACCAAGGATCGTCGGTATGCCAACCACTCATCCATTTCCTCGCGGATGCGGCGTGACCGCTCATGATCGGCCATGTCGGACATGGCTCGATGAGATGGCAGTCCGTCCATGTTGACCAGAGCCGAGATGCGGTGCGGCAACGCGTTGGCCAGATGGGTCACGAGATTTCCACCCTTCGAATGCCCCACGAACGGCAGCCGACCGGCCGGAAGGGTGGCGATCACGGTCGCGGCATCGCGCAGGTCGGCTTCCCAGCTGTACAGATGTGCCCGATCGCTGTCGCCATGGCCGCGCTGGTCCCACGCGACGACACGCCATCCGCCGTCGGCCAGCATCGGGGCGAACACGTCGTACGTGCCGACGAAGTCGAATCCACCGTGGGCGAGGGCAAGGGCTGGAGCGCCGGGATCACCCCACTCCACGACCGCCAGCCCGACTCCCCCTGAATCGACGGTGTAGCTGCGATCAGGCCTCCGGGCCCCGTCGTAGCTGCGAGCCTGCTCGAACGTGGTGGATTGCGCGGTGCTGTCCTCTGATGTCGAAGCGCTACCGGCACCGCTGTCACCTTCACCGGGTTGCTCCGCCATGGCCGCATCCTAGGAACAGGTGCCATGTGCGGCACCAATGCGCATCGCGGCATCCGGCCCGGTCCGCAAGGCACCCCGGTAGATTGTTTCCACGTTGTCTTTGCGCAAGTACCTGGGGTCACCGAGAGTCGACCCGGCCACCGATCTGTCGGGATTCGACAGGTCGGCCGAACTACGCGCGGCCTTCCAACCCGCCATCACCGTCATGCGGTGGGGTTCGGTCGGATTCGGGCTGGTCGCCATCGCCCCGACCCGGACCGACTCCGGCTGGACCGACGTAGCGCTCCTGGCCGTTTGCGTATTCATGACGACGCTTCGCACCCTGATGCCACTCGAGCTGGACAGCTCCCGACGGTGGCAGTCGATCGTGCCGATCATCGATGTTGCTGTGTTCTCGGTGGCCGTCGGCTGGACGGACGCAACCGAGTCGCCCTGGGTGTTGTGCCTGCTCTCGGCGGTGTGCATCGCGTCGTTCGGTTGGGGAAGCTCGATGGCGTTGACCGTCGGCGCGATCTCGGTGGCGTTGGTGAGCATCTTTCTCGAGGTGGCAGGAGCCGACCTCACCGAAGTCGTTTCGGAAACCAACGACCTGCTGGCAGTGATCGGCCTGGCCCTCGCCGCCGCGGGGGGAGTGTTCATGCGCACGCGGGTGCTGCAGGCCGCCAGCGGTGTGCGGAGGATGGACACCGAGCTGTCGAGGTTGACGAAGGCCAACGAGTTGCTGGGCGAGCTCTCCGACGTCGCCCTCACGTTGCCGGGTGCCTTCACACTTCGGGAAGCCATCGAGCGCACCCGATCGCTGCTCGCCACCTACACCGAGCCTCGTGTGATTGCGCTCCTCACGCTCGACGAACACAACGACGAGTGGACTCCGAAGATCACCGACCGCTGCGCCATGCGCGCTGCATATCCGAAGTCAGACCTACCAGCCGCGTTCGCAGAAGTACTGGCCTCGGAGACCGGTTCGCTCGACATACCGGAGTTGGACTCCCAACGGGCGATCGGCGACGACTCTGCAAGTGGCGTCTACGTGGTCCTGCGGGCTCGGGACCGTGATGTGGGCGTGCTGGGTCTCGAGCATCCGGACCCGCACCATTTCGATGAGCTGGACCCGGTGCTGCGCCAGGGTCTCGCTGATGTGATCGCGCTGACGATCGACAACTCCCGGTGGTTCGGACGCCTCCGAAGCCTTGGCGCCGAAGAGGAACGAATCAGGGTTGCCCGTGACATCCATGACCGGCTCGGACAGTGGATGACCTACATCAAGTTGGAGCTGGAGGGCATGTCGGCCGGCGGTGACGTGGACCGCGAGCGCCTCGAGCAGCTGAGCAACGATGCCAGCGAAGCCCTCGACGAGC
>JBPCTP010000203.1:0-2983 GCA_051011615.1 Microthrixaceae bacterium
TTCGGGTCCCGAGGCGATTCCCATGACAGCGCGCAGCCTTGAGCGGCCATCCGGCCGGCCCTTTGGGGTCGGCCGAAGCCGGTTCTGGGCAGGATTCCGCTCTTTCCCACCCGGCTGGCTATTCGAACGCACACCAGGCTCAGCCGAGGACGCCTGCGGCCACGGGTCGTCACCGGTTCGATGGCCACGAGACGCTCCGGTCACGTTTTGAATCCGATGCAGTCCGCCGTGCTGTGACGTGCTCCGTGCCTTGCTGTGGCCACTCTGGCTCAGGCGGCGGGTGCTGTCGGATCGTAGATCCGGTTGCGTTCGGACTCTGAGGCGACGAGGGTCAGGGCGTCGAGGTGCTCGAGTCCCGGGAAGATGGACTTTGACAGTCGCCTCTTGAGTTCGGGAACTGCCGGGTCAGAGCTGTCTGCGAGGTTGCTCGTCATGCTGAGTTGTGTGTTTTCGACCCATGCCTCGAGATCGGGCGCGTCGCCCCACCCAAAGGTGGTGCGCATGCCGGTGAACAGGAAGCGGAGCCAGTCGAAGGGTGTGTGGGGCCATGAGTTGGGAGGAGCCAGGGCGTTCTTCTCCTCGGTGCTTCTGTCCGTTGTCTCGAGGTAGCCGAGCAGGCCTGCTGAAAGGCAGAGACTGCTCCGGGTGACCACCTGCAAGGTGATCAAGTCCTCCTCGAAGATGGGCCTCGGTGGCGCATCGGATATTCCGGCAGCGGCACAATGAATGTGAAGGTGGTCGGGAGTGGTCGCAATGGTGCCTTCATCGAGCACGATTTGATCTGCCTCGATCCGCTTCACGTGACCCATGCGCGCGACGTTCTCTATGCGTCGGAGCTGGTCTCGTTCTCCGACACTCATGGTCGCTCCCCTCATGATCCCCGGTTCGACGGAGGGGTCGGTCCGCAACATGATCCCGTGCTGCTCCAGGTCTGCGAAGACCTCTTCGACCGATCCGCCCTTCGCCAGGGCCTCCGCCTGGATCACGATGGACCTGAGCACGTTCTCGACGAGGTCGAGGGGTTGGGTGAACTCGCGGTTCAGCATCCATGCGTCGCGGGGGCGAATCCACGTGATGTCATCGGGGTTGGTTCCCTGGTCGAGCAGCCAGCCACATGCGTCGTACGCGGTCTTGCCCCCGCCCACCACCACGAATCCGGCGGGCGGCTTCTTGATGTGAGCCAGGGCTCCGACCGGCACGACCTGGGCACCTTCGGCGGTCTCGAACGGAGGCGGCTGGGTCACGGGCACCTGGGAGGCCATGTAGGTCGCGTCGACGACCCGGCGGCGGACGGTCACCTCTGTTTCCGTTCCGCTCAGCAGGGAACGGAAACGGCAGTCGCCGAGGTACTCGGACATGGCATGAAACCTGACGCGTCCCGAGGCCAGAAGCCGGTGCTGCATCACCTGGTCGTAGTACCCGCAGATCTCGGCGCTGCCTGCGCGCTCGTAGTAGCCGGCTTCGGTCCCATCGAGCACCTTGCGGTTGTCGCCCATCGGAGACGAATGAACGCCGTAGAGGACCGAGGGTTGGTGCAGCCGCACGAAAGGGTAGGCGTCGAGCCAGTGCCCTCCGGGTGCGTGTCGGCGGTCGACCATCACCACGTCGACGTCGGGGTCCTCGATGAGCTGGTCCACGAAGCTCATGGCCATCGCTCCAGCACCGACAACCAGGTAGTCCGTTTCGAGCAGTTGTTCGCCTGACATCGCAGGAATGGTAGCCAGCACGGGCCTGCGTCGGATCCGGATTGAGGAGCCGTGCCCGGCTCGTTGGCAGCTGGCGTTCAGGCCTGGCTGTCCAACTCGAACAGATGCACGGGCTCCTCGAATCCCTTGAGGTTGACCAGTCCGTGGTCGCGGAACTGCACGTGCTTGCCCACTGCCAGTTCACGCACACTGCTGGCCACCAGGCTCTGGCCTCCGACGGCCTCGTTGCAGATCCGCGCAGCGAGGTTCACCGCAGCGCCGTAGATGTCACTGCTCTGTTCCACGGGTTCGCCGGCGCTCAGTCCGACCTTGATTGCCACAGAACCGTCGGCCAGGGTCTGTTCCTGTATCCCGAGTGCCGCGTCGAGTGCGCCTGTCACCGAGGTGAAACTAGCGAGGATGCCGTCGCCTGTGTGTTTCACCTCACGCCCCGAATGCTTGTCGAGGCTGTTCCGCACTATCGAGTCATGGGTGCGGACCGCATTCATGGCGGCATCGTCTCCGATGAGCGTGGAGATGTCGGTCGAACCGACTATGTCGGTGAACATGATCACCCTCAACGCAGTGTCGGGCCGGTCGGCGGTTCCCTCGACGAGCGCGCGGTCGTTGCCATCCGTCGTGAGGGCACCCATGAACTGCGCAAGCCTCGGCGGGTCGACCTCGATGATCTCGTTGGGCATGAGGCCGTGGGATTCCTTGTGGCACGCCACTGCGGATTCCGCGTCGGGGGCCTTCACCAGGCAGAACGACTTCCCCTCGGGGTCGTTGAACCAGTAGGTGAGGAACTCAACGCCGTACTTGTCCTGCACCTCCAGGTCGCGCCTGTGCGCGGCGGCGACGTCCTCGGGAGTCGCGTCACCCAGCCCCGGATGGATGTCCATGAATATCGGCACCACTTCAGCCTATTCGCCTGCTGTCCGCGCGACGCTTGCCCCAGTTGGAAGCCTGATCCCGATCCGGGTCGCGAGGTCATCGACCGGTACCGGCCTCTGACCGGCAAGCGGAAGCCCGAGGACGCTCGGTCGAGTGCTCAAAGCCATGCCGGCGGGACTCGACCCACTTCAAACGTGCCCCAACTGCCGCTCATCACGAGCTCTACTGCGGCCAGGACGTCCCCATTGGCTTCACCCTCGAGCGCCTCGGGGACGGTCCACACGGCGCCGGCGGGCACCCCAGGCTCCTGCAGGTCGACCACTCGGTCCTCAGGGCTCCTGTCGGCGACCAGGTCAGATCGCGTCGGATAGCACCTCTTGGTTGCTTTCCGGGGGGAAGGGGCC
>JBPCTP010000204.1:0-2631 GCA_051011615.1 Microthrixaceae bacterium
ACGCAAGTGCGCGCGGTGCGTGATCCAGATAGGAATGGTTCAATCCACAGACGGCGAAATACGAATCCCCGAGGACTTTCACCCGTTCCAGTCCCTTCGCCTCCGCCACCCGGTCGAGTTCGTCGACCAGCTCATGAAGCAGATCGCGGTTGGCATCGGCGGACTGGGACCGAATCAGATCATCGAGTCCGGCCACTACGACCACCGCCACGCTGGCCTGGGGCGCGACGTCCAACATCGTGCGGTCGCCGTCTGCCACGGCACGAGCTGCTGCGGGAGGCAGAAGCCGGGACAGCAGCGACCATTTCTCGTTCGCCGCTGTCTCGAGCTGATGCTGGCGATCGGTGAGCTCGTGGATCATCTGGTCGAAATCGGCCCCGAGCTCCTGGAATTCGCGAACGCCGTGTTGCGGTACACGAGTCTCGGTGTCTCCATCACGGAACCGGCCAACG
Source organism: Microthrixaceae bacterium (assembly GCA_051011615.1). Classification (GTDB taxonomy): domain Bacteria; phylum Actinomycetota; class Acidimicrobiia; order Acidimicrobiales; family Microtrichaceae; genus JBPCTP01. The sequence goes on from JBPCTP010000204.1 coordinate 453, forward strand.
GCCGCGGTGATGGCCCGTACCGGAGCGACGAACGCATTGGCCCACAGCACGGCGAGGAACGACAAAACCGTGACGAAGACGGCGATGAGGACGAGAGATTCGGTGCGGAAGTCGTCGACCGGAGCCAACACTTCGCTGCGGGATTGTTCGGCGATGATGACCCAGTCGAGGCCCACGATGTCCAGCGGCTCATAAGCGGAGAAGACCTGCTCTCCCAGATTGTCGATCTCCACGACTCCCTCGTCGATGCCGAAGGCGGCTTCGACCGAGTCGGTCGTGACAGGCTGATACAGCACCGTTGTGTTCTGAGCGGTCATGTTCTGGAAGTCGTCGTCTCCGACCTCTCCGGATTCTCTCACCCGCTGGAGAAACAGTGCCGGGTCCTCGACGAACTGCCGGGCGTCCGACCGCATGGTGCGGTCCGGACCCACGAGGTAGACCTCACCGGTCTCTCCCAGTTGGCCTGCGAGCCACTCGCGGCTCATGATGCTGTTTATCCCCGCACTGTCGACCTGAACCGCGAGGGCTCCCACCAGGTCACCATCGTCGAACAGTGGGGCCGCATAGAAGACACTGGGTGCGTCCAGCGACGGTGGGTACTCCGAGTAGTCGGCGATGAACACATCTCCCGGAGCGCCCTCCCGCAGCGCTCGACTGACCAGTCCGCTGAGCGAGCTCGAGCTGTACGGGCCGTTTGTGAGATTCGTGGCGAAGTCGACCTCTTTGAGCGTGCTGTAGACCACCACCTCGTTCTCGGGCTCGACGAGGAAGAGGTCGACGAACCCGAAGCGGCCAACCACCCGTCGCATCCATGGATGGAGATCGCGATGAATATCGGTCCAGGTCGAGTCGTCTCCGGCGTCGGTGAGGAGCCCGTGATCCGCCGTGTCGAACGGATTGGAAGCGATGTAGTGGTCCTGGAGATAAATACCGGCGAGATCGTCATTCAACGTGACCGTTGCCGGTGTAACAGGATCTGCCCGCACTGCGTTCAGAGCCGGCACGAACTCCGACACGTAGTATTCCTCCAGCCGTGTCTCGGCCTCGGCAACATCGTCCACCTGCAACGTCTTGACCAGTTCATCGTGGGCCTGGGCAAACTGCTGCGCTCCGCCGATGACTGTCGTGCTGGCCGCCAGTTGCCCAATGGCGTTCCGCTGGTTGCGGAAGAACTGCTCTATTTCGGCGGCCTTGGCGCTGCGTAGCGCCGGGATCCGGTCACGAACGAGGTCGTCACCCGAGCCCTGGGCACCCGTCACAGCCACGGCCGCTGTGATGATGAACGAAACGATGCTGACAGCCAGGGTCGCCAATGCCAGTCGAGTGGCCACTGAACTCTCACGCGTGCGCATAGTCAGACCCTCCGCCCGTCACGATCACGATGCCGGTGTCATCCTCACCGCATCGCTACCCACACCGCATCGCCGGCAAGAGTACGGTGCCGTTCCCCGAACCGTCCACGCGGGGCCGGGTCAATTGCGATTTCCTTGACCGGCGACCGTACTCGGCTCGGGCGCACGTCAATCGGCCCGAACCCGACATTCCTCAGCGCGGCCGGTGTTCGGTTCCGGCTCCCGCAGTGATGAACAATGCTGTGGCCTCCTCGTCGACATCGGCGGTGTGCCACGTGCCCGGATCGTTCACGACGTACTCGCCGGCGGCCAGGGTGACAGCCACCACATCGGCCCCCTCGGCTTGTGGGTACCCCTTGGCTTGTTGGAACAGGGTGATCGCACCCGCCACACAGAGCACGACTTCAGAGCCCTGCGGGTGCATCTCCCATACGTCCCACGACTCGGTGAACGTGTGCATGGTGACCAAACGGCCTTCGACACCGTCGGGGCTGTGACGGTCCGCGTACCCCTCGTACCAGGCCATCTCTCCGGTGAATTCAGGCTCGACCTCAGCCGTGGCGCCCAGCCCGAGATGGATGGGATGACTACTGATCTTGACTGGGTCCTGGCTCATGACGAAAAACTATCGGCCCAGCGACGCGCGGCGACTCCAAGCTCGTGCCACTCGGCCGGATACCCCGAATGAAGGTCGCGGTAGGGTCACCTCGATGAACAGCGGCTCGGCGTTTCGTAGGTTCGTTTCATACATCGACAAGTCCCGCGAGTTCTACGCCGCCCAGGGCTATGACCGCCCGTATCGCTGGGCGTCGCGGACGGATCGACCC
>JBPCTP010000205.1:0-6822 GCA_051011615.1 Microthrixaceae bacterium
CCTCAGCGCTGCGCGTGGTGGACTACCGCCGCTTCTGGCTGGCCGCGCTGGTTTCCAACACCGGCACATGGATGCAGGCCGCGGCGATTCCCTACGTGGTGTTCGAGATCACCGGTACCGCAGGTTCGGTGGGTGTAACCGGGCTCTTCCAGTACTTGCCGTTCATGATCATGGGAGCCGTGGGCGGGACCCTCGCAGACCGGTTCCCCCGACGGCGCCTGTTGCTCGTGACCCAGGTGGCGATGATGATCTCGGCGGGGTCGCTCTGGGCGCTGGTGGCGTCAGGCCGGGCGACCGTGGTCGGCATCACATTGTTGGCTTTCCTGTTCGGATTGCTCAACGGCCTCGCAGTGCCTGTTTGGCAGTCCTTCGTGGTGGAGCTCGTTCCCAGAGATCTGCTGTTGAACGCGGTCACGCTCAACAGCACCCAGTTCAACGCCGCGCGAGCCGCAGGGCCATTCCTGGCGGGGCTCGTGATCGCCACGCTCGGCGTGGAGGCGGCGTTCGCGATCAACGCGCTGTCGTTCGTCGCTGTGATCGCCGTGTTGTTGGTGATCCGCTCGGCCGGCGGTGCACGCCCCGGAGATGGCACCCAGAATGCCGAAGGCGCAATCGCAGGCCTCGGTGAAGCCGCCAGGCACATCCTCGCAACGCCGGCGATCCTTGCGTGCTGCATCTCGATCATCGCCGTGGCAGGTCTTGGGTCCCCGCTGTTCAACTTCCTGCCTGTTTACGGCGAGGAGGAGTTTGCGGTGCAGGGTTGGCAGCTGGGGCTGTTGCTGGGGGCGGGCGGCATCGGATCACTGCTGTTCGCGCCTGCGGTGCTCAAGGTCGCACCACGACTTCCCCGGGCCGGTCTGCTGGCAGGTTTCATGGGTGTCTACGGCCTCTCAGTGGCGGCGGTGGGGCTGTCACCCGGATATGCCGCAGCTGTGGCTGCGCTGCTGGTGTTCGGTGGTTGCTACCTGGGGATCGCGTCCACGATCAACACCACGATCCAGCTGGTGGTCCACGATCACCTGCGAGGAAAGGTGATCGCCATCTACCTCATGTGTCTGACCGGCGCACTGCCGTTGGGACTGCTCGGGTGGGGCTTCATGGCCGATGCAGTCGGACTGAGAGCCACAACCGTCGGTGCGGGAATCCTGCTCGTTCTGGCAACGGTTCTGCTCGCAGGCACCGGGCGCTTCTCGGTCATGGCCGACGCCGACGAGGCACGCGACCACGCCTCGGGGGCCGGGGTCCGCGACCGTGTCACACCCCCTCCTTAGTTTTGGAGGCATGCGGGTACTCCACACATCGGACTGGCATCTCGGTCGCAAGCTCGGCGAGCACGCCCTGCTGGGCGAGCAGGCGAAGTTCTGCGACTGGCTCGTCGACCTCGTCGCAGCAGAGGGAGTCGAGCTGGTGGCCATCTCGGGGGACCTGTTCGACCGCTCCATTCCGCCCACCGAGGCGATTGAGCTGCTGAATTCCACGTTCCTGCGGATTCGCGATGCCGGGGCGGTGGTGGCGGCGATTGCGGGCAACCACGACAGTGCTCGACGGCTGGGAATCGCCGAGGGATTCACGGAGGCGGGCGGCCTCCACCTCCGCGGCGGCTATTCCAGGCTAGGTGCCGTCACCAGCGTCGCTGTGGGTGAGGACCAACTCCAATTGGTCTCCATTCCGTTTCTCGACCCCCGCATGGCACCCTCGGAAGTCGTGGAGGCCGTCGGACGACAGGAGTCAACGGTCACCCATGAGAGCGTGCTTCAGCATGCACTCGCCGAGGCCCGTGCAACCCTGGATCCCTCTCGTGCGAGCCTCGTGTTGTCACATGCCTTCGTCACCAACGCTCGGCCCTCGCCGTCCGAGCGCGAGCTTTCGGTGGGTGATGCGGCGATGGTCTCGGCAGATGTGTTTGCAGGCTTCGACTACGTCGCGCTGGGACATCTGCACCAGCCGCAGGTGGTTGGGGGTCAACCGCACCTGCGATACAGCGGATCGCCGCTGCCGTATTCGTTCTCGGAGACCGCCTCCAAGTCCGTCCTTCTAGCAGAGCTTGGGGGTCGCGGCGATGTGGCTGTGCGGGAGGTACCCATTGGTGTGGGCCGCAGGGTTTGCACCGTGAGAGGCAAGCTCGAGGATCTGGCCTCGGATCGCGGCAACTCGGTGGACTGGGTTCGGGCCGAGCTCACCGACGAACTCCGCCCCACCGATGCGGCGCGGCTGTTGCGTGCGAACCACCCCTACTTGGCTCAGGTCGACTGGGTCGGCGGCAACAGCGCGCCCGTGGGCTCGCCCTCGCTCTCGCAGATCAGGATCCGCAGCACCGACGAGCTGATCTGTGACTTCTGGACCGAAAGCTGCGGGGCGCCACCGTCGCCCGAGGTCCGCGCAGTCGTCGCGGAGGCACTTGCCGGCACCGACGACGCGGCTGTAGATGTCGATGAAGGAGCGGCCGCATGAAGCCGCTGCATCTCGAGATCACGGCCTTTGGCCCTTTCGCAGACACCGAGCAGGTCGACTTCACCAAACTGCCCGACGACCATCCATTCCTCATCGGCGGCCCGACCGGGGCCGGCAAGACGTCGGTTCTCGACGCAATGACCTACGCCCTGTTCGGCAAGGTGCCCGATGATGCACGGCCGCGCAATACCGCGCTCAAGTCCGACCACGCCGATGAGGCAGCCGAGTGCCGAGTCAGCCTCACCTTCGTTGCCAGGGGCGAGAGATGCCGGATCTCGCGTACGCCGAAGCAGTTTCGTCGGGGCAAGCGATCGCCCGGCCAGGTCGAGAAGCCGCCGACGGCTCTTCTGGAACAGTTCAACGCCGGAGTCTGGCAACCGGTCGAGTCCAAGATCATTGCGATCGACAAGCGGATGCAGGAGACCGTCGGGCTGACGATGGAACAGTTCTGCAAGGTGGCCGTGTTGCCCCAGGGGCGTTTCCAGCAGGTGCTCAATGCCGGCACCACGGAGCGAGTCGGGCTGCTCCGTTCGCTGTTCGGCACCGAGGTTCTCGAGTTGGCGGTCGGGCGCATGGACACCGAGCGAAAATCCCTTCGCCAAGGTGTGAAAAACCTGGAGACGGCGGTTTGCACACAACGAAGCGGTGCCGCCGAACGAATCGTGAAACTGAACGACGAGCTGGTTGCGCGCTCGGAAGTCCCGAGTGGCTCACAGGGTCCGGAAAGCACGCCCGTGCAGACAGCGGATGTGATCGACCTGGTGGGGCGGCGGCCCCACGGTTCTGCCGAGGCACCGCTTGTTGTTGGCGATGACCGGCTGCGGCGGTCGTTGAGTGAGTTGAGCGCTGGTCCGTTCGCGCAACTCCTCGAAGACCGAGACACCGCTGCCGCAGCCTCCGGTCGGGCAGCCTCACAACTCACAGAAGCGTCCGCGGAATCGAAGCTCATCTCGCGGCGAGAGGAGTTGTCTGCCAAACGCAGGGATCTTGATGTGGCCGGCCAGGAGCTCGGGCTCCGCTCCCTGGCCATTGCGAAACATCGGGCCGCCGAACCGATCCAGGAGCTGCTGGATCGTGTCGCCGACGCGGATGAGGTAGTGGCCGGGGATGCAGCGAAGAGCGAGTCGGCCCTTCGCTGTCTGTTGCCACTGGTGGCCGACGAACACATCGGGTTCTCCGACGAGGTCCGCACACAGATCGCAGCCACTGGCGCCGTGTCGGCTGACAACGTCGATCGCCTGAAGGTCTGTGCTGAGACCGCCGAACGACAAGCCCGCAGCGCAGCCACCGAACTCGCGATGCTGGTGAAGGAGTTCGAGCGGATCTCAGAGCTCGAGGACGAGCGCGACACCATCACCGCGCAGATGGATGCCAAGGCCACCGAGCGAACGGAGCTGAGCAAGCACCTGGCTTCGGCCGAAGCCGAAACCCGCTCGCTTGCTGAAGAACGGACCCGGAAAGCCGTGCTCGCCGCGCGGCTCGACGAACTCGACCAGGCGGCGCGCAATGTGGGGGCAACGCTGGAGGCCAGACGGGATCTGGAGGCTGCGATGTCGCGGCGGGCCGACGAGGTGTCCAGACTCGACGAGGTACGCGACAGGATCCGGAAGCTCGAGGCACAGGCCGAATCCCTGGTCGAGAAGGTCCAGTCGGCCCGAACGACGGCCGCGGACGAGTCGGCCCTCCGTGATCGAATCGCTGAGATCGACCGACTTGCCGCCGCGATGTCGAGACGCGACGAACTTCTGGCCAACTCGGCGTCGACCGCAGAGCAGCTATCACGTGCCGAGGCTGCGGCTGACTCGGCGATGTCGGCATTCGTGGCGGGGTCGGCTTCGGTGCTCGCCGACTCGCTAGAGGACGGCGAGCCATGTCCCGTTTGCGGTTCGGCCGAACACCCGTCGCCAGCCGCATTCGATGATGATGGCTCCGAGCCGATGACCGCCGACCGGCTCGATGTCGCGATGGTCGAGGTGGACGCGGCGCGCACGGCACATGACTCAGCAAGGCTGGCACTCGGCGCCCTCCTGCAGGAGCACCCGGAACTCAACGAAGCCGTGCGCCCGGAACTCGCCGACGAACTCAACACGGTGCAAGGCGAGCTGGATCGTGCCATCGATGCCTCCGAGACACTGTCGGAACTCGAAGCCGAAGCGGCTGAGGTTCTGGAGGATCTGGGCAATGCCTCCGATCGCCGGCGGGAGCTCGAGCTATCGGTGTCCGAGCAAAACGGCGCCATCGCGGAATCGACCAAGCGCGTGGGTGATGACGCGGAGCTACCGGTGCACGAGCTGGAACAGACCCACGCAAAGGTCTTCGCGGAGCGCAGCCAGGCCCGCGAAGCTGCGGACCGCATGGGCGCCATTGATGATGCGCTCGGTGAGCTTGCCGGGTCGATCGTCTCGGATGAGCAGGTGATCACCGTCCTGGCGGGGCAGACCGATTCCTTGGAAGCGAAGCGTCGTGGCGTGATCGACTCCCTCGATCAGCTTGTGTCGAAACGCCGGGATCGCCTGGGCGATGCCGAGGCCTCCGAGGTGGCCGAACGCGCCGAGAAGGCATCCCATCATGCCTCCGAGCTGCGCGACGGTCTCGGTGACCTCACCAACTCACTTGCAGTCCTGGCCGGGCTCAGAAGCCGTCTGCAGACCGCCATTGCGGGATCCGATTTCGTCGGCGCGGAAGCCGTTGCCGCAGCGGTGCTCGATGACGGTCAAGTGACTGCCCACGAGGCGTGGATCGAGGAGTGGAAGCGCTCCGACGCGGTTGTGTCCGAAGCGCTCGACCAGCTTCGCTCCCTCGAGTTGCCCGACGAGCCGCTCGATCTGACTGCTCTCGAACGGACCGCCGCTTCCGCCGCCGAGCGAGCGCGGGCGCTCGACGAGCTGGCCATCCGTGCAGACGCCGAGCTCAGCGGTATCCGCGAAGTGGTCGAGTCTGCATCTGATGCCGAGAGCGAGGCTCTGCCCTCGATCCAGCGGCTCGCCTTGCTCGATGAGGTACACGGCGTGCTGAGTGGCAACCGAACGGCCAACTACCTGGCGGTCGAGGCATGGGTGTTGTCGTCATATCTCGGCGAAGTCGTGGCTACAGCCAACGTGCACCTCCGTTCGCTCACCGGGGGACGGTTCTCACTCGAGGTTGATTCGAGCAGTGTGGTGGGCAACGCCAAGCGCGGCCTCGACCTCGCTGTGGTGGATGCGGACACCGGCCGTTCGCGGCCGACCCACACGTTGTCCGGTGGCGAGACGTTTCAGGCTTCACTGGCTCTTGCGCTCGGATTCGCCGATGTACTCACCTCGGGTGCCGCGGGCCTGCAGATCGATGCTCTGTTCATAGATGAGGGCTTCGGGACCCTGGATGCCGACTCGGTGGACACCGTGGTCGACGTGCTCGACTCGTTGCGCAGTCGTGGCGCAATGGTCGGCCTGATCAGCCACGTCGAGGCCATGAAGGAAGCGCTGCCGGTGGCGCTCGAGGTGCAGAAGCGACCCGATCACAGAGGCTCCCGGGTTCGCCAGGAACTCTGCGCCTGACCGAAGCCCCGAGCGGGGTTGGCTAGCGTGGCCGTGTGCCAACCCTTGTCTGCTTCCACGCCCATCCCGACGACGAAGCCATCGCCACAGGTGGCCTGATGGCCCAGACCAAGGCTGCCGGTGGTCGCGTGGTGCTGGTCGTGGCGACTCGTGGTGAACGCGGAGAACCGCAGCCCGGCGTCCTCGCGGATGGGGAAGCCCTGTGGGAGCGCAGGATTCCGGAGACCTTCGCTGCTGCGGAGGTGCTCGGAGTCGACCGTGTCGAGTTCCTCGGCTACGTGGACTCAGGAATGATGGGAGAACCGGCCAACGACTTCCCCTACAGCTTCTGGAACGCTCCAGTGGACCAAGCAGCACACCGACTGGCCGCCATTCTCGAAGAGGAACAGCCCGACGTGCTCACTGTGTACGACGACAACGGGGGCTACGGGCACCCTGATCACATCCAGGTGAATCGGGTCGGTCACCGGGCCGCAGAAATGGTCGGAGTGCCGCGCGTGCTGGAATCCACCATGAACCGCGACCAGATCCGCAGGGCGATGGCCGAACAAGCCCTTGTCCTGGCGGAGGAGGCAGCCGACGGTGGCGAAGTGCCAGAGCCCGACGAGAACTTCGGCAAACCCGAAGCGGAACTCACCCACGGCCTGGATGTCACCGAGGAAACCGGCCTCAAACGCAAGGCCATGGCAGCGCACGCAAGCCAGATCTCGCCCGACTCCTGGTTTCTGAAACTCGACGACGACATGTTCAGCCTCGCCTTCGGCACCGAGTGGTTCATCGAGCCGGGCGCGCCGCGTTCAGATGGTGAGGAGATGCGCAGCTCCGTGTGGTGAAG
>JBPCTP010000206.1:0-6334 GCA_051011615.1 Microthrixaceae bacterium
GATGCAGCCCGTGTGTTGGGCCACCCGTGGGCCGTCGGCGACAAGATCGCCAAGGCGATGCCACCGCTGATCATGGGCCGTGACACGCCGCTTCGCGCCTGCCTGGAGCAGGAGGACAAGTACGCGGACGGCTTCAAGATGGCTGCGGAGCTGCGCGACATGTACGAGGTGGATCCCGAATCCCGCCAGGTGATCGACGTGGCCAAGGGACTCGAGGGGCTGCGCCGTCAGGACGGTATCCACGCCGCCGCAGTGGTGATCACCAAGGAACCGCTCACCGAGTACCTGCCCATCCAGCGCAAGCCCGAATCCGGCCAGCCGCCGGAAGAAGCGCCGGTGGTCACCCAGTACGAGATGGGCGGTGTGGAGGAACTCGGCCTGCTCAAGATGGACTTCCTGGGTCTGCGAAATCTCGACGTCATCACCGACACGATCGAGTTGATCCGCACCACCCGCAACGAAGAAGTCGACATCGACTCGGTGGACCTGGCCGATGAGCCAACCTACGAGCTGCTTCGTCGGGCGGACACCATCGGGGTCTTCCAGCTGGAGGGCGGCCCGATGCGTGCGCTCATCAAGTCCTTGGCACCCACCGCGTTCGAGGACGTCGCGGCACTCGTGGCGCTGTACCGACCGGGGCCGATGGCGGCCAACATGCACACCGACTACGCCGACCGAAAGAACGGTCGCTCGGAGGTCGAGTACCTGCACCCTGATGCCGAGGAGAACCTCGGCGATTCCTACGGGCTGATGATCTATCAGGAGCAGATGATGCGCGTCGCGCAGAAGTTCGCGGGCTACTCGCTCGCGGATGCAGACCTCCTGAGGAAGGCTTGCGGCAAAAAGGACCGGGAGATTCTGGCCAAGGAGCGCCAGAAGTTCATCGCCGGTTGCGAGGACACCGGCTACGGAGAGGAACTGGGCAACGAGTGGTTCGACATCATCGAACCCTTTGCCGACTACGCGTTCAACCGTTCGCACGCCTACGGCTATGGCTTCGTCGCCTACCAAACCGCGTACCTCAAGGCGAACTACGGCCCCGAGTACCTCTCGGCTCTGCTCACCTCGGTCAAGGCCAATCTGGAGAAAGCTGCGATCTACCTGGCGGAATGCCGGGCGATGGGCATCGAGGTGGTCGTGCCCGACATCAATGCCTCCGACTCGGACTTCACTCCGGACGTCTCAGATCCCGAGCACCCGATCATCCACTTCGGCCTGTCGGCCGTGCGCAACGTGGGGGAGGGGCTCGTCGAGCTCATCGTCGCCGAGCGCAAGGACAACGGTCCGTACGTCGATTTCTACGACTTCTGCGAACGCGTCGACACCTCGGTGCTCAACAAACGCACCATCGAGTCACTCATCAAGGCAGGTGGATTCGACTCCCTGGGCCATCCCCGCATGGGCCTCAGTCAGGCGTTCGAGGCGATCGTGGACGGCACCATCGCCCGCCGTCGCGAACACGACATGGGTGTGCAGTCACTCTTCGGTGCCACCGAGGACGGCCCGGCATTCGATGAACGCCCGGCGATCGCCGAAGTCGACTTCTCCAAGAAGGAACGCCTCGTTCACGAAAAGGAGATGCTCGGGCTGTACGTGTCGGACCATCCGCTCTTCGGCCTCGAACGGCTCATGTCCCGCAAGGTCGACTGTTCCGTCGGTGAGATCGCGGAGCTCGAAGATGGCGCAAGGCGCACCGTCGGCGGGGTGATCACGGCACTACAACGCAAGTGGACCCGCAAGGGCGACCTCATGGCCGTGTTCGTGCTCGAGGACCTGCAGGGATCGGTCGAGGTCATGGTGTTCCCCAAGACGATGGCGGCCATAGGCCATCTACTCGAAGAGGATCTGGTGGTGCTTCTCGGCGGCCGGGTCAACCGTCGCGATGAGACGCCGAGCCTCGTCGCCGGAGACATCGAGCTGTTCGACCCGGTACTGGACGACTCCCCTCCGTTGAGGCTCCAGCTGCACCCGAACCGCCTCGATGACCCCACGATCGGACGCCTCAAGGAGCTGTTCGCCGACTTCCCCGGGGAGTCAGAGGTGCACATCCTGTTGGGCGAGAGCCAGGTGCTGAGACTCCCCGATCCCTTCCTCGTGGACACCAACAGTGGGCTCGTGGGCGAGCTGCGGGTGCTGCTGGGCACTGACGCCATCGTCATCTAACTCCAGGGGCGAATTGCACTCGGGGCTCAGAACTAGTGAACTTGGATATCGGTTTCCGACGTCCCAGGGGAGCAGCATGGCGCTGGACGTGACAACAAAGGACTGCACAGCACTCGGCGATGCCGAGTTGGCCGAGATGGCCGATCTCTGTGCCGAATCGGGTGTTTGCCACGAAATTGGCCACCTGAACAAGCAGGCCGAGGAGTGGGTCCTCGTGACTCACGCCCGTGATGGCAACAACCTGCGAGGATTCTCGTTCTCCACGCTCGAGCGCATCGGAGGCACTCCGTGCATCCTCATCGGCCTCGGAGCTGTGAAGCGCAACTCTCGTCGCGATGCTGCACTGCGCGGGATCGTCACCGACAACTTCCGCAGGGCGCTGATGGCGTTCCCCGACGAAGACGTCCTGATGGGCACGAAGCTGTGTGATCCCGGTGCCTTCGAGGCCTACAAGGAACTCGGCGACATCGTTCCGCGCCCTGATTACAAGGCCACCGGAGAAGAGCGCGCCTGGGGCCGCCGTCTCGCCAAGCGTTTCGGGGTCGAATCCGGCGCATACAACGACAAGAACTTCACTGTCACCGGCGATGGCTGCCTGCCGCACGTGCTGGACCATGAGAGCTCCAAGCCGGACAAGATCGACACCGACGTGTCGGAGCTCTTCTCAGGTCTCGAACTGAAGCGGGGAGACTCGCTGGTGGCCTTCGGCTGGATCATGGCCGAAGACCTCGTCAAGTACGGCTGAGCTGACTGACGGGCCCCGACATCGCCCGAATGAGCGAGTTCGACAAGCTACTCGCCTCTCGGCGTATGTGCCGCGACTTCGACCCGGCACGCCTCGATGAGGGAGTGCCGCACGAGCTGGTCGAAGCAGCATCGCGGGCACCATCAGCGGGAAATACACACGGTCTCGACTTCCTGGTGCTTCAGGGCGAGAGAACCAACGCGTACTGGGATGTGACCCTGCCGCCCGAGCGGCGGTCAGCGTTTCGGTGGCCCGGACTCCTGAATGCTCCCTTGCTGATGCTGCCCTACGTCGAGCCCGCAGCGTGGGCCCGGCGCTACAGCGAATCCGACAAGATCCACTCCGGACTCGCCGAGGTCGAATCGTGGCCTGTTCCCTACTGGTACATCGACGGGGGAGCGGCCGTGATGGCCGTGCTGCTCGCAGCCGAGGACGTGGGTCTCGGGGCGTTGTTCTTCGGCCAGTTCGAACACGAGTCGGCGCTCAAGGAGGCATTCGATGTGCCCGCTGACCGGCGAGCCCTCGGTTCGATCGCCGTCGGAAATCGCGCCGAGGGCGCGACGAGCCGATCTGCGTCGGCACGACGTGGGCGCCCCGAATCGGCAGCCATGATCCACCGCGACTCCTGGTGACCCGCTGAGGTCGCGGGTCGTGGTGGTCGCGATCGTGCCCAGACCCTCCGGACCCCGTAGATTCCACCTGCACCGAAATCCCGCTGAGGCAGCGGGCACTACTGCGAGCGGGGGAATCCGATACATGCAGCGTTTCTGGTCCTGGTTGGCTGTGAACCTCGGCAAGCGAGCCGGCTTGGTGAGTGTCGTCGGACTCCTGGTCACAGCCGGACTCGGATACGGCATATCCAACCTGGATTTCGCAACAGGCCAGGACAGCTACCTCAACGAGGGTGAGCAGATCTACGACGACAGTGTCGCCTACCAGAACCTGTTCGGCGGCCAGGCCATGATCTCGGTCTTCGCGATGGATGAGGGTTCCCACATCGAGGACCTGTTCGCCGATGGCGGGCTCGAGACGATGGAGTCGGTCAACGCGGAGATCAGCAACATCGACGGGGTACTCGGTCTGATCGACCCCGTCGGAGCGCTCCAGTTCTCGAGCGACCTGGTCGTCGCTCCCAAGGACGGCTGCGAGGATCCGGCATCTGTCGAGACGGATCCGGAGAACTGTGGTGTAGTTGGCAGGGCACTCACCGCCGTGGCGACGGCCGCCCTGCTCGACGCGACGGTCATGGCCGAGCAGCAGGCTACCGAAGCCGGTGTCGAGTGCCCCGATGTGACCACGGTGGATGTCTCCGACCTCTCCGGCATCGACGAAGCGTGCCATGACAAACTCCTGCGCGAGGCGTATGTGGCCAACACGCAGGGTCGCCTGCTGGCTGCGGGAGAACCGAGTCTGTCCAATCCCGCATACGTGAAGTTCCTCCTCTACGAAGAGGAGTTCCCCGACGGGGGCGGAGAGGTTCGCAAGGCTCTGTTGCCGTTCTTCCCGGATGACACGCATGCAATGTCCATCGTGCGACTCGAGGGCAACCAGTCCATCGAGGACGAGGGTGCAACCAGTGTCGAGATCACCGAGGCCGCGGAGGGGTACACCTTCGACAACGCAACGGTGACCACAACGGGAGCACCGGTGTTGCTCAAGGACATCAACGACTACCTGCGCGGTGGCATGGTGAGCCTCGGCGCCATCGCCCTGGCAGTGATGGCACTGATCCTCATCATCTTCTTCAACGTGCGCTGGCGCCTCCTGCCGCTCATCGTGGTGACCGTCGGCGTCATCTGGGCGTTCGGACTGACCGGCTATGCCGGCATTCCACTCACGCTGGTGACGATCGCGGGACTGCCGGTGATGCTCGGTGTGGGAATCGACTACGCGATCCAGATGCACTCGCGGATCGAAGAAGAGGTGATCATCGATCGCTCCCCGCATCCGATCCAGGAAGCTGCGCGGAAACTCGGCGGACCGATGCTCGTTGTGACCGCGAACGCCGTGCTGGCCTTCCTCGCCATCCTCGCCTCGAAGACCCCGATGATCCGCGACTTCGGGCTGCTGCTGGCGGTCGGCATCGTGGCGATCTGTATCTCGTCGATCGTGAACCCCCTCGCAATACTCGGCATCCGTGAGTACAAGCGACCGACAGTGGGCAAGAGCTGGACCGACGGTTGGCTTGCCAGGTTCGTCAACCGTCTCGGCTCGCTACCCGCAGGCCTGGCGATCGTACTCACGGTGCTGGCGGCGGCGGTGTTCACGGGCGGAGTTCTCGCAGAAGAGCATCTGGAGATCCAGACCGACCCGATCCGTTGGGTCAACCAGGACACCGATGTGATCAGGGACATCACAACTCTCGAAGAGGAGATCGGCGGTAGTTCCGAAGTGGGCGTCTACGTGGTGGCCGATAAGGGTGAATCGCTCTACACCGACGAGACCGTGGAGTACGTCGACCAACTCACCATCGACACGCTCGAGGAGTACGACGAGGAACTCATCGTGGGCTCTTCGATCGTGGGCACCGTCTCGGACCTGATGGACGTGCCCGGGGCCACCCATGTGCCGCCCACCGGCGAGTCCGTGCAGGCCGCATGGGAGATCGCTCCCGAGGGCGTGCAGGTCGTGACCGCGTCGCCGGACGGCAACGCGATGAACATCATCATGTTGACTGCGGAGGGTTCGCTCGAGGATCGGGCACCGCTCGTGGATGATCTGCGCGACAACACGACGCCGCCCGACGGGGTGCGTGTGACGCCCTCTGGCCTCGCAGTGGTGGGAATCGGACTGCTCGACAACCTGACATCAGGGCGGATCCTGCTCACCTACATGGCTCTGGCGCTGGTGTTCGTGTGGCTGACGATCGCCATGCGATCGCTCGTGCGGTCCCTCCTTGCGATGGTGCCGGTGCTGATCGCGGTGGGGACGGCCTCGCTGGTGGCCTACTTCGGCGGGTTCAAGCTCTCACCCATGACGGCGGTGGGTGGCCCGCTCGTCGTTGCCGCCTGCACCGAGTTCACGACGCTCATCCTGTACCGATACCTCGAGGAGCGCAGACGCGGTCTGGAACCCAAGGATGCGATCGACGCAGCCGGTGCTCGTACCGGTCGTGCATTCGTGGTCTCGGCGCTCACGACGATGGCAGGAGTTGCCGTGATCGCGCTCTCGTCGTTGCCGCTGCTGCGGGACTTCGGCATCACGGTCGCGATCAACGTCTCGGTTGCGTTGCTGTCCGCCCTGGTGGTGTTGCCTCCGCTGGTGGTGTGGGCTGACAAGCGAGGCTGGGTGTCGAAGGGCATGCTGGACCGCGAGGACGAGCCTTTCCTCGAGGTACCCCGCAGCGAGGCCGAGGCCAGGGCACTCGAAGCGGCGATGGCGGTCAAGCCTGACTGAGCGGTCCGGCCCGGAGCCAGCTCGGACACC
>JBPCTP010000207.1:0-4104 GCA_051011615.1 Microthrixaceae bacterium
AGCCTGAAACCGGTGATGACCTCGTCGAAGATCAACATGGCGCCGACTCGATCGCACTCCGCTCGAAGACCCTCGAGGAAACCCGCTGCTGGAGCGACCAGGCCCATGTTGGCGGCGACGGGCTCCACGATCACGGCTGCGACGGTCTCATCGAGCACTGGCACCACGTTGTACGGCAGCACCGTGGTGTCTGCAACGGCCCCGGGGGTGACGCCGGCGGAGTCCGGCTCGGTTGCGCCCGTCAATACGCCTTCGGCCACCCCTGATCCAGCGCCCGCCAGCAACGAGTCGCTGTGGCCGTGGTAGTTGCCCTCGAACTTCACGATCCGGTTCCGCCCCGTCACACCCCGGGCCAGTCGGATCGCCGACATGGTCGCCTCGGTCCCGGAGGACACGAGCCGCACCTGCTCCATGGCGGGCACACGGGCACAGAGCATCTCCGCGAGCACCACCTCGCCCTCGGTCGGGGCTCCGAAGGTCGTGCCACCAGCTGCGGTCCGGTTGATCGCCTCGATCACCGCGGGGTGGGCGTGGCCGAGAATCGATGCACCGTAGGACTGCACATAATCGACGAACTCGTTGCCCTCGACGTCCCAGATTCGTGCCCCGCTGCCGCGGGCCACCACCATCGGGCTGCCACCGACAGAACGGAACGCCCGCACCGGTGAGTTGACCCCTCCCGGGATCACCTTCAGGCCCCGCTCGAAGACCGACTCGTTGGTCGACGCACCGGCCATCTCAACTGCCTCCCAGGAGTTCGGCGACCCTGCGGGCGAAGTACGTGAGCGCGAAATCCGCCCCTGCACGCCGGATGGCACCGATTTGTTCGAGCGCGACTGCATCGCCGTCGATCCACCCGCGCTCGGCGGCCGCGCAGACCATCGCGTACTCACCAGAGACGTGATAGGCGGCGACTGGCACGTCAACCGCAGCGCGCGTGGCAGTGATCACATCGAGGTACGCCATCGCGGGCTTGACCATGACCATGTCCGCACCCTGTTCGATGTCAGCGCGCACCTCCACGAGGGCCTCGCGGGCGTTGCGTGGGTCCTGCTGGTAGCAGCAGCGGTTGCCGCCACCCACGATCTCCACATCGACCGCGTCGCGGAAGGGCCCGTAGAGGGCGGAGGCGTACTTCGCCGAATAGGCGAGGATCGACACCCCGGTGGCATCCACGGCGTCGAGGGCCGAACGAATCGCGCCAACCTGGCCGTCCATCATTCCGGAGGGGGCACACACGTCCACCCCGGCCTCGGCCTGCGCGACGGCGACACGGGAGTACAGCTCGAGGGTTGCGTCGTTGTCGACGTCACCGGTCTCGGTGACCATGCCGCAGTGACCGTGGCTCGTGTACTCATCCAGGCAGAGGTCAGCCATGATCACCATGTCGCGGCCGACCTCGGCGCGCACATCGGCAAGTGCCAGTTGCACTATCCCCGAAGGGTTCCACGCACCGCTGCCCAACTCGTCCTTGGCTTCGGGGATGCCGAAGAGGATGACAGCCGGCACGCCCAGGGCGGCAAGCTCGGCCACCTCCTTGCGCAGGGAGTCACGGGTGTGCTGCACGACCCCGGGCAGGGATTCGATCGGCTGGGCCTCAGTGACACCCTCGCGGACGAACAGCGGCGCCACGAGGTCGTCGACCGACACGCGTGTCTCTGCCACGAGGCGCCGCATCGCAGCACTGGTTCGAAGTCGTCGGGGACGCTGTTCGGGGAAACCCACCACACAATGTTACGGGCCACTCACGCCGCCGACAGAGGCGAGCGGGTTCCCAGCCGTGCATCCCGCTCAGGTTGTCGCCATCGCAGCCGCCACGGAATCGTCGATGAGCCGCTGGTCGACATCGCGTCGCTGAACGAGCAAACGGAACCAGATGGGCGCCACGGCGGCCTCCACCAACCTTTTGGGCTCCGTTTCGACGGGACACTCGCCGCGTGCCACAGCACGCTCCACGATGACGGCTGCTGCGTCGAAACGAGCCCGCCAGAATCCCTCGGACAAGGCCGCCATCTCCGGACTGTGGGGTTGGCCGACCATCGCGGTTGCGAGCGACCCGCCGAGCGTGCTCGCCAGGTTGTCGGCGACTACCCGCGCAAGTGCCTCGAGGTCCGAGCGCAGGTCGCCCTCGTCGGGAATCGGCACCCGGTCAGCTGCGTTGGCTGCGAGGGCGTCGGTGACCAGGGCCTCGCGATTCCCCCAACGCCGGTAGACGGTGGTGCGGTGGACTCCGGCGGTCTCCGCGACTGCGTCCACCGAGACCGAGTCGAATCCGCGATCGGCCAGCAGTGCCAGCGTGGCTGAGTGAACGGCTTCGGTCGTTCGGGCGGTGCGTCCTCCCGGGCGACTGGTTCGGGCCGGCTCAGACACATCCGGTTCCGCGGGAAAGTGGCTCAGCCGCGGCACGCGACGGTCGCTCGACACGCGCCTTGAGTGCTTCGTTCATCGCCCCGAATCCGCGGGTGGTGTTGTCGTACAGACTGCGCCGCACGAAGCGCACGAGGATCCCCGAGAATTCCTCGCTTTGCACCAGCGTCGTGCCGCACTCGGTTTCGTGGAGCTCGAAGCGGTGGCGACCGTCGAACAGGCCCGGGATGCCCAGGTGACCGAGCCACTCGAACGAGTGTGCCTCGCGTACCTCGGTCACGGTTGGTTTGAACGTCATGGCTCGGGTCTCGGGGACCTGCATTCGGTTGATCAGTTTGGCGCCGACCTCTGCAACACCGGAGGACTCGATGATGAACGGATTCCACTCGCTCCAGGCTTCCAGGTCGACCAACTCCGACCACACCTGCTGGGGCTTGGCCTCGATCTCGATTTCCGTGACCAACTCGTGCTTCATGGTTCTCTCCGTCTCGTCGACTCATTTGTAGGATCAGCGTCTACTAATGCAACTGCTGTTGCATTAGTAGACCACGGGCCGCGCAGGAACGCAAGGCAGACCTGCGGCTGTTCAGCCCAGGCGCAGGGTCGCGGGCGACAAGGCGACCGGATCCAGCTCGGCGCAGCTGGCAACCACGAGGTCGGCCTCGGTGAAGTCCATGTGGGAGGTCATGTGACCGGGTACCGCCACTGCCAACATGCCCGCAGCCCTGGCGGCCGCTATTCCGAGCACCGAATCCTCAATTGCGACGGCCATGGATGGGTCGACCCCGAGCGCTTCGCAGGCCAGGCGGTAGAGCGCAGGGTCGGGCTTCGTTCGTTCGACATCGTCGCCGGTGACAATGGCCTCGAAGTGATCCGTCAACGCGCGGGCATCCAGATGCTTGCGAACCCATCCATCGGTGGAACTGGATGCCACGGCCATCGGCACCCCGACGGATGTGAGCGCGTCGATCAACTCACCAACACCTGCCAGCAGTTCCAGACGACTGGCTCGCTCGAAGCCGTCGGCAACACGCCTTGGCTGCCACTTCGCGATGTCGACCGGATGACCGAGCTGATCGGCCAGGATTTCACTCCAGTGTGGGTGGTCGGTGGTTCCGATGAACGACGTCCACAGCTCCAGGCTCAGCTCCTCGCCATGTGCCCTGAACACCTCGTTGGTGCTGACATATCCCGTCCACTCCGTGTCGAGCATCAACCCGTCGAAGTCGAACACGACGGCGCTCGGCAAGATCACGATCGGCTGCCGGTCCCTCTGGGCCCGCCCCGCATAACGAAGTGGTCACAGAGCGCCTCGACGAAGTCCGGCAGGGTGGATTGACCGGGCTCGACCGAAACCTCCATGCCCAGCTCTCGCGCAGTCGATGCGGTGATGGGACCGATGGCGGCAACCACCGGTGGCACGGTGGAGCCCATCGCGGACACCCAGTTCTTGACCGCGGACGAACTTGCGAACATCACGGCATCCGCAGAATCGATCCTGCGGCGCTCTTCCTCGGTGGGAACTGCCGCAACGGTGCGGTAGGCGTCCACGATGTCGACCTCCCACCCCATTGCAGTGAGGCCCTCGGGCAGAACGTCGCGGGCCACCTCCGCACGCGGCAACAACACCCGCGCCCCGCCCGGTGCAGCACCGGGCTCGGGGAACACCTCGAGCAGCGACTCCGCAACATGGCGTGAGGGCACCAGATCCGCGACCAGCTTCGCCTCGGCCAGCGC
>JBPCTP010000208.1:0-2776 GCA_051011615.1 Microthrixaceae bacterium
GGAATGTGCCGATGCCGATGAAGATCTGGGGGAAGTACGTGAGCGCACGCCACACCAGGACCGCGGCGAGCGCGTCGGACTCGCTCGCGCCCGCAGTCACGAGGAGCGCCGTCATGGCCGCATCGACCGTTCCGAGCCCACCCGGGGTGACCGGGATGAAGGTGGCGAGCCTCGACAACGCGAAGGCGGCGAAGGCCTCCGCGAAGGTGACACCGTCGGTGCCGACCGACCCGATGCCGATCAGTGCGATGAAGAGGATCAGGAACTGGAGGAACTGCTGGAGTGTGTTGGTGCCGGTGATGAGACGCCATCGGTCCTTGATGACGTCGACGGTGGATTCGCGGAAGTTGACCAGGCCCGAGTCGAGCGTGGGCTCGAAGTCGTCCTTCTTGATGAGGCGCGCTCCCCAGCGCACGATTCTGTTCCCCAACTCGCCCAGGCCACGGGCACGCGACTCGCTCGACAGCGCCCACGCGAAACCGCCGATCATCGCTCCCACGATCACGACGCCGGCCGCCGCCGCCAGAAACGCGCTGCCGGTGGCCTGCCCGGTGATGAGGAGGAGCACCACCGCGATCACCGGGAACGTGAGCGTGACGAACGTGTTCCACACGCTCGTGATGCCGATGGCCGTCGTCGACACCGCGGGGGTGAAGCCCTGCTGGTGCAGCATGGCGTACTGCACCCCGATGCCGAACGCGCCTCCGGCGGGGATGCTGTTGCTGATCATGAACGACGTCTGGCGGACCATGAAGCCTGGCCGGTATTTCAAGCCGGGAAGCGCAGCCTGGTACGGCCACACGTAGGCGATGATCAGAAAGATCGTGACGGCGATCAACGCCACCAACGAGCCCACCGACATGTTCTGGATGGCGTCCCAGGCCTGGGAGTAGTCGGCGAACTTCGGGAACACGACGAAGAACACCAACACGAGCACCAGCAACGTGACGACGGTTGCGATGATCTGCTGCTTGCCGAACTTGGCCTTGGGCGCCTCGTCGATCACGACTTCGTCAGAAACCTGCTCCGAGCCCTGCTCTGAGGCCGGTTCTGGGGGGTTTTCCTCACTCATCACAGGTGTCGCGACCTTTTGCAGCGCACCGACCATTGGTACTGTGAGGGCTTCGTTTGGAGGTATGTGGCGTTGGCGAGCGGGCGATTGGCGGGGTTTCCTCGCAAACTCTTTGGTTCAGTGGCACTTGCCCTGGGTCTCGCGCTCGTGGCCGCCGCGTGCATCCCGGCCAATGTAGGTGACCCGTGCGACTTCACGTCTGACCTCGGGTACGACGACACCCACATCCTCAACTGCCAGAACGGTCGCTACGCCCGGTACGTCACCAAGGAGGTCGCACTCGCGTGGTGGGCGGTCGTCCTCGAGGCCGAGCAGCAGGACCAGGGCGGCGGCGGTGGAGCCCCTCCTCCGGCCCCTCCCACCGGCCCCCCGCCTGCCGGCAATCCCATCACCGTGCGCAAGGTCGTCACCGGCAACGCTCACTCGTGTGCGCTGCTGAGCCACGGACGGGTGAAGTGCTGGGGCAACAACAACGTCGGCCAGCTCGGCATCACGCCGGGCGGTGCACACAACGTGCCCATCCTGTTGTCGACGATCACCACCGCGATCGACATCACCGCGGGAAGCAACCACAACTGCGTGATCCTCCACGACCGCCGCGCCGCATGTTGGGGATCCAACGTGCTCGGCCAACTCGGTCACGCCTCGCTGATCAACAGTGACAAGCCCCTGCTCATCGACGGGCTCGCGAACATCACGTCGATCTCTGCTTCGATCGGTGGACCCACCGCCGGATCAGGCCACACGTGTGTCGTGTACAACGGCGACCATCGCGTGGCGTGCTGGGGAGCGGGCAGCTCCGGCCAGCTGGGCAACGACACGATCATCTCGTCGGCGTCGCCGGTCTAGGCCGTGGGAATCTCCGGCGCGACGTCGGTGGGCGTCGGCGGCAAGCACAGCTGCGCCGTCATGGGCAACGCCACCGTCAAGTGCTGGGGCTCGAACTCATCGGGCCAGCTCGGCAACAAGGACCACGGCCCCGGACACCACCCCTTCTCCAAGGTGCCGCTCGATGTCACCTTGCCCAGCGGCGCGCTCCTCGGATCGGTCGCAGAGGTCGACGGCGGCGGCGTCCACACGTGCGCACGCTCCATCCACGGCTCGGTGCACTGCTGGGGGCTCGACGGCTCGGGCCAGCTCGGTGACGACAAGGCGCTCGCCAACCGCAACTTTGCTGTCCCGGTCGAAGGCATCACCTCGGCCCGAGACCTCGGGCTCGGCTACCGACACAGCTGCGTGGTGCTCTACGACGCCACCGGCCGCTGCTGGGGAGCCAACGACGAGTTCCAGCTCGCCACCCTCATCACCGAGTTCTTCGGCTACTCCGCGATCGCGGTCCAGACCCAGGCGCTCTCGGGCGCCGGTCAGGTCGACGGCGGATGGAACCACGGCTGCGCCGCCCGAGGCGACAGCAACCAGGCGATGTGTTGGGGCCTCAATGACCGAGGCCAACTCGGCAACGGCTCGACCCACAACGGGCCCACCGCCGCGCCGACCATCGCGCTCTGAACCATCGGGGTCGGCCCTCGATCAGCTGCGGGCCTCGTCTTGGCTCAGGCCCCTCGGCATCACCATGCCCACCTGCTGGAGGTGTTGGCCGAGCATCGAATCGAACTCCTCGACCACGCCGTCGACATCCCATCCGCCGTCTCGATGCATCCAGGCGATCTGTTTCGGATGCTGGAAGATCGTGTAGCTGAAGTC
>JBPCTP010000209.1:0-5753 GCA_051011615.1 Microthrixaceae bacterium
GAACTCAGCCACCTGATCGACGAAGTGGTCGAGGTGGCCACAGACCGACGTGGAGACGAGCCGGTGGTTGAGTTCAACCTCGCCGAGGTCGCCCGCAGGGTCGCCGAACGAACCGGGCTTCGACTGGGCCGCGAAGTGGAGGTGCACGTGGTGGGGGAGCCCTGGTTGGTGGGCCGGGGCGAGGCGCTGACTCGTGCGGTGCGAAACCTGGTCGAGAACGCCTGCAAGTTCGATGACTCGGACTCGAACATCGAGGTGGTGGTTCGGGCCCTGGCGGCTGACGATGTCGTAGCGGGCCGATCGGAGCAGTGGAACAACGCGAGCGTGCAGGTGGAGGTGCTCGATCGGGGGTCCGGTTTCACCGATGCTGACCTGGCCCACGTGTTCGAACGGTTCTATCGCGCCGACGAGGCAAGATCCGCGCCGGGCAGTGGACTCGGACTGGCCATCGTCGCAGAGGTGGTCGCGGCACACGGTGGGACCTACTGGGCATCCAATCGCGACGGTGGGGGCGCGGCAGTGTGTTTCCGTGTACCCGTCGATGCGGTCCGGGCCGACTGAGTGAACCTGGTCAGGCGAAGAAGTTCTTGAGCCCGTTCAGCAGCATCTGAACACCGAGCGAGGCAAGGATCAGCCCTCCGAGACGGGCAAGGATCGCGATCGTGGCCGGCTTCACCTTGGCCAGCGCGTCGCCCAGGTACCGGTAGAACACGAACGTCACGATCGCAACCGCCACAACAGCGATTCCCATCGTGAGAAGCCCTTCCCACGATGTGTTCTGTGAGGAGAACGCGATAGTGGTGGTGATCGTGCCGGGACCGGCGATCAAGGGAATCGCCAGCGGGATCAACAGGCCGTCGCCCTCCGACGGGCCCCTCTCGCGCTCGTCCTCACCTTCGGCCTTGCTGGCTGCGCCGTTGTAGAGCATCTCGAAGCCCATACCGGCGATGACGAGGCCGCCGACCGCTCCGAAGGCATTCAGGTCGACGCCCAGGGCTTCCAGCAGCTCCTTGCCGATGAGAACCGAGATGGCGAGGATCACGGTGACGTAGAGGGTCAGCTTGGCCGCACCTGAAGTGCGCCCGAGGTTCTGATCGTCGATGGTCTTGTTGAAGAAGAGAAGCTTGACCGGGTCGAACGGCGAGGTGATGACCAGCAGGCCGACGGTCACCCGGATGACGAAGTCGAGGTCGAAGTTCTCCAAGGCGTCCGACACTACCTGCCGAGCACGACTCGCCAGGAGAGTCCCGAGCCGGTCGGCGTTCCTCGCGCGAGAGCTCGACTTCTCACCTTGTCCTTACCTTCGTCCGGTATTGATCTAACCGGTGCCCGCCACTGTGGGTTCTGCAAACGAACAAACCCCCACAAGGAGACAGGCGAGATGGAGATTCACAAGAAGCTGGCGATTGCGGGCCTCACGGCCGGACTGATCGGAGGAGGCGCCGCAGGAGCGGTCCTCGGAACCTCGGGCATCAGCGGCGCTCAGCCCGCAGTTCAGGTCCAACAGGACGACGACAAGACAGAAGAAGCACCCGCCGAGGGTGAGCGCCCCGAACCCGGCCAGCACCTGACCGATGCTCTCGCGCCGCTGGTCGAGGACGGCACGATCACCCAGGCCCAGGCTGACGCGGTGGCCGAGGCCATCCAGGAGGCACGCCCCGAGCGTGGCCACCGGGGCAACGGCGGCGAAGCTGCCGCTGAGGCGCTTGGCATCACCACCGACGAACTCCGCGAGGCGCTGCGTGACGGTGCGACCATCGCAGAGGTGGCGGCTCTCCAGGGAGTTGATGTCCAGGTGGTGATCGACGCAATGGTTGCCGAGGCCACCGAACGCCTGGCCGGGGCGGTCGAGAACGGTCGCCTCACCCAGGAAGAGGCCGACGAGAAGCTGGCCGAGTTGACCGAGAAGATCACCGACGTGGTCAACAACGGACGCCCCGAAGGCGAGGGTCCACGTGGACCTCGCGGACCCGGCGGCCCCCGTGGTCCCGGCGCCGAGGGTGGCGAGCAGCCGGCCGAGGGAGACGGCGAGAGCTGAGCCAGCACCCCTGGTGAACAACTGAATCCACCCCTCATGCAGCGGACCGGGCCCAGCCCGGTCCGCTGTTTCGATGTGCGGGCGGGATCAGGGCATCTGCCGTGCAGAACGCTGCCTGGGCAGGTCAACTCACTTGCTTAGCCAAGGTAATTAGTGTTGTATATAGTTCACATGGCTAAAGAACTGTTCTCCGACGAATCAGATGACTCCGCCGTCGGCCCGGATCCCCGGGAGGACGAGCTGTTCGTGGCGGCGTACCGATTGCAGCTCGCAATAACCAGGCTGTCGCGCCTGCTCCGCCAGGAGGTTCACGCAGAGCTGACCCCCAGCCAGATCTCGGTGCTGTCCACGATCAGGCGCAGCGGGCCGATCACGCTCGGCGAGCTTGCCGAGACCGAAAGGGTTGCTCCTCCGAGTGTCACCCGGATGGTGGACCGCCTCGAATCCGACGGGTTCGTCGAGCGGATCCCCGACGAGGGCGACCGCCGCGTCTGTCGTGTGACGGTGACCGATCGTGCCGAGGTGATGGTCGCCGAGGCTCGCCGCCACAAGGCCGCCTGGCTGTCCGAACACATGGCTGACCTCGGCCCCAAGGATCAGCAGCGGCTCCAGGCAGCGGTTGGCGCAATCGAGGAACTGGCGGGTCTCAAGTGACCCGCAGACTGAAGGCCTTCTCGGCCGGAACATTCACCTCGATGCGTGAGCGCAACTTCCGGCTCTTCTTCGTGGGCCAGGGCATCTCGCAGGTCGGGAACTGGATGACCCTGGTCGCACAGACGCTCCTGGTGCTGCACCTGACCGACTCGGGTGTGGCGCTGGGCCTGCTCGCCGCGGCCCAGTTCGGGCCGGTCCTGCTCCTCGGACCGTGGGCGGGGCTGATCGCGGATCGATCGGACAAGAAGAAGCTTTTGCTCGCCGTGCAGTCGGTCTCCATGCTCCAGTCGTTCGCGCTTGCCGTACTGGTGTTCACCGGATCACCTCCGGTCTGGGCGGTGTACGCCCTGGCATCGGTCGGTGGTGTCACCATTGCGTTCGACAACCCGGCCCGGCGCGCCTTCGTCGTCGAGATGGTCGACACGGCTCAGGTTCCAAACGCCGTCGGCCTCAACACCACGATGATGACGGCTTCGCGGATCGTCGGTCCGGCCGTTGCCGGCCTGCTGGTTGCCACCGCCGGGTTCGGGTGGGCCTTCCTCGTCGACGGGCTTTCCTATGTCGCCGTCCTGGTCTCGCTCTTCATGATCCGACGCAGCGAACTCCGTGCCGTGCCACAGGCGCCGAAGGGCAAGGGGCAGGTTCGCGAGGGGCTGCGCTACATCCGCTCGCAGCCGGCGTTGTTCGTGCCGTTGGTGATGATGGCCGCCGTCGGCACCCTCGCCTTCAACTTCTCGACCATGCTGCCCCTGCTCGCAACCCGCAGTCTCGGCGGCGACAACGGCACCTACACGTTGTTGTTCTCGGTGCTCAGTGTCGGCGCCCTCATCGGTGCGCTCATGGCAGCCCGACGAGTTGCCGTCACGGTTCGCACGGTCGGGTGGTCGGCAGTCCTCTTCGGTGCAGCGCTGCTGGCTTTGGCTCTGTCGCCGACGCTGGCTGTGGCCATACCCGTGGCGATCGTGGTCGGTGTCACGAGCGTGGGATTCCTCACCTCGTCCACCGCCATCGTGCAGCTCGAGGCCGAGCCCACGATGCGGGGCCGGGTGCTTGCCATACAGGGGATGCTGTTCCTCGGATCCACCCCGATCGGAGCACCGCTGGTGGGCTGGCTGAGTGACCTGATGGGGCCACGGGTCGGAGTCCTCGTGGGTGCTGCCGGCACATTGCTGGCGGGGGCCTGGGGCCTGGCCATGGCGGCACGGACGCCGCGCGAGCCGCTGTCCCGCGAAGCCGGAGCTGGAGCGGTGCAAGAGGTCGCGGTGCCCGTCCCCACACCTGTACCCGTGACCTGAGGTGAGCCGGCGCCGTAATGCTCGGCTACACGCCGGATGTCGTTCGAGTGCGTAGGCATGCGGATATCGTTCCGGCGATGGAGTCGGACCTCCAGCTTGCGGTCGAGGAGGCGTTGGACTCCGCCGTCGTCGCAAGCAGGCGTCTTGGCGGGGGAGACGTGGCGATGAGCTTCGCAGTCGACCTCGCCGCCGGTCGGCGGGTGTTCGCCAAGACCCACGCAGACCCGCCGCCGGGATTCTTCACCACTGAAGCTGCGGGTCTGGGCTGGTTGGACGCTTCTGGGTCAGTGCGGGTGCCACAGGTGTTGGCTGCATCCGACGGACACGACGTTCCGCTCCTGTTGCTCGAGTGGGTTGAGCCCGGCTCTCCGGCAGGGTCCACCGAAGTCGAACTCGGCCGCGACCTCGCAGGCCTTCACCAGGGTGAGTGGCCGACGTTCGGACGGCCGGATCGACGTACGACGGGGTCCCGTGGTCTGCCGAACGAGCCTTGCGAATCCTGGGTTGACTTCTTTGCGACCCAGCGACTGCTTCCACTCGCCCGCCTCGCAACCGATGCAGCGGCCCTTCCAGACCAGGTGTGCGCGGACCTCGAGTCCGTAGCCAACCGGCTCGAAGATCTCGGTGGCCCACCCGAGGCTCCGTCATTGCTGCACGGAGATCTCTGGGCAGGGAACCGACTGGTGGACTCTGGGGGTGACAGCTGGCTGATCGATCCTGCAGCCCACGGCGGGCACCGCGAGTTCGACCTTGCCATGATGCGACTCTTCGGCGGATTCGGTGACGCCTGTTTCGCGGCGTACGCAGAGGTGTATCCGCTGGCCCCCGGTTGGGAGGATCGCATCGAGCTGCACCAGATCGCGCCCCTCGTGGTGCATGCCATCAAGTTCGGCGGCAGCTACGTGCCGGCCGCCACCTCGACGATCGGCCGGTACAGATGAGAGCACCCGATGGTCACCGCGGTCGGTTGCGGCGGCAAGGTGGCTACGGTGCGATCCATGGCGCTCGAAGCAGATCTGGTCAACAAGGTCACCTGGAAGATCCCCAACGCCCTCGCGTTGGTCGGATCCCGTTCGGGCGACGAGTACAACGCGATGACCACCAGTTGGATCACACAGCTCTCAATGGAGCCGGTGATCATCGGAATCGGTGTGGACAACACGGCCGTCACCCATCGCCTCATCACAGTGGGCGGTTCGTTCACGGTGAACCTCTGGAACTCGGAGGACACCAAGGTGTTCGTGAAGTTCTCCAAGCCCGCCACCTGGGAGGACGGGGCGCTCAATGGCCGTGCGGTGCGCGTGGAGGCCACCGGAGCACCGGTGTTCGATGAGGCAATCGCTTGGATGGACTGCGAGGTGCGCCAGGCGATCGACTTCGGGACCCACACCTTGTTCGCCGGTGAGATGGTTGCAGCGGGCATCGCCGATGACGAAGTCCGGGCGGCGGCCATGTCGGACACGCGGATGAAGTACGGCGGGGTTCCCCGCGGCGGTCACGGCTGAACACAACGGCAGTCAGCTGACAGGAGCTCGTCGGTGAGCAGCGGCCCGGAGTTCTGTCCCGCGTATCGGCGTGATCACATCCCGGGGGGACGGGATGTCGTCGGCAAGTGTGTCGTTGTGGCGCTTGAGTGCGTACGCCCAGTCCACCAACTGGTCGTCCCGCCGGCCTGCCCGGCGTCGGTCTACTGCTCGGTCTGAGCGGCCAGCTGCTCCCGCATCGCCATGTCCCGGTAGTAGGTGGCCGTTTTGGAACCGTGCGGG
>JBPCTP010000210.1:0-5689 GCA_051011615.1 Microthrixaceae bacterium
CCACCGACATGCGGGAACGAGGATGTCTGAGCGACGACACCGTCGTGGTCACCGTCATGTCCAACCTGGGATTTCGCCGTGCGATGCAGGAGGCCGGAATAACGGTGCTCGACACCGCCGTGGGTGACCGCTACGTGCTGGAGGCCCTCGAGGCCGATGGCTACAGCCTCGGCGGCGAACAGTCCGGCCACATCGTTCTGAGAGACCTGAGCACCACCGGGGACGGGCTGTTGAGCGCGGTGCAGATACTCGATCTGGTGAAGCGGTCGGGTCGCCCGTTGGCGGATCTCGCCGACGACGCGATGGTGAGGCTGCCCCAGGTGCTCATCAACGTGCCGATCGCTGCTGCGATGCCCGATGTCGCCGACCGTCTTGCCGACAGGATCACACAGGTCGAATCAGAGCTCGGTGACAAGGGCCGAGTGCTCCTGCGGCCCTCGGGAACCGAACCCGTGGTGCGCGTCATGGCCGAGGCAGACACCGAGGACCTTGCCCGCTCCACCGCCGAGGAGCTTGCCGAGGCCGTCTCCGCCCTGGGCGGCTGAGGACCCTTTCGCCGATAGAGTTTTCCGGGGCTCACCAGCCCGCGATCCATCGAGGTTTCGACAATGTGCGGCATCATCGCCATAGCCCGACAACGCAACGACTCTCCCGCAGTCGATGCATCAGCGATCGCCGAGGCCCTCGATGGCGTGGCCGCGCAACTCGGGTCGGATTCGTCAACATGGCCCGAACCACTGGCCGGGGCGGCGGCGGTGCTCGAAGGCCTCAACAGCGACCTGTGTGGCGAACCGGGCGTGATGGGTCTGCTCGATGATCTGCAGGCAACGCTCTCGATCCGTAACCACTGCGGCACGCTCGCTTCGCTGGTGGCCGAAGCCGAAGCGCACCTCGATGGCACCACCCATGGCCTCGGCTCGACCGCACTGGAGCAGACCAACGCCGAGCTGATCCGCTGCAAGGACGCGCTGTGGGCGATCGAGCGCGATCGTTTGCGCGCGGCAGATGGAATAGGAGTGCTCTCACCGACCCTGCCGCCCAGGGCTGGCTGCGCGGTGCTTTTGAGCTTGCACCAGGCGCTGTCCGCACTCGATCGCCTGGAGGTCCGTGGCCGCGACAGCGCGGGCGTCGAGGTGCAGCTCACCGGGCACGGGTTGGACGCAGGCGATCCGGAGGTGGTCGAGGCATTGAAGCTTCGCGGTGACCGCATCTTCGCCAACGCGGCCGTACGCTTCGTCGGCGACGTACTCGTGATCGTCTACAAGACCGCCGCAGAGATCGGGGAACTCGGCGACAACACCGCAGAGATCCGTTCTGCGATTGCTTCGGACGAGCTGCTGCACAGAGCGCTGCGGTCCGACTCGGTCGAGGCGCTGGTGCTGGGTCATACCCGTTGGGCATCCATCGGCGTGGTGTCCGAAGCGAACGCTCATCCGCAGTGTTCCGACGAGGTGGAAACCTCCGGTGCCTCGCAGGGATCGGTGTTCGCCACTGCCGTACTCAACGGCGACGTGGACAACTACGCCGAGTTGGCAGCCGACGCAGGCCTCCGCCTGCCGTCGGAGGTCACCACCGATGCGAAGGTGATCCCGACGCTCCTTCGTCACACGATGTCCGAATCTGCGGCTGTCGGTGCCGTCGCGTTCCGCGACACGGTTGCCGCGATGGAGGGGTCGGTGGCGATCGCTGCCACTACCACCGACGCCCCGGGCCAGCTCTACCTGGCGTTGCGCGGATCGGGCCAGGCGCTATATGTGGGCTTGGCAGATGACGCCTACATCGTTGCCAGCGAGCCCTACGGCGTGGTGGAGGAGACACCCGCGTTCCTTCGGATGGATGGTGAAACGCCGTCGGATCCAGACAACCCGACAGGTTCACGGGGCCAGGTCGTGGTGCTGGATGCGGCGGCCGCCGGCACCTTCGAGGGGATCAGGCGCATCTCCTATGACGGTACGGAGTTGCCGGTTGGTGAGGCCGACATGGCCTCGGCCGGAATCACGACGCGCGACATCGACCGAGGCGACTTCCCGCACTTCCTTCTCAAGGAGGTCACGGACTCGCCCCATTCGTTCCGCACGACGCTTCGTGGCCGGCTGGTCGAGGCTGACGGCGAGATGCAGGTGCGCATCGGCACTGATTCGCTACCGGAGGAGGTCGTGCAACGGCTGTCCGACGGCAGCATTGCGCGGGTGCTGGTCATAGGCCAGGGCACCGCTGCGGTGGCCGGCCAGAGCCTCGCCCAGTTCCTGGTCGAACTGCTTGCCGAGACCGACGTGCGTGTGGAGGCCCTTCCCGCAACGGAGCTCTCGGGCTTCCGGATGCGATCGGACATGTCGGACACGCTGATCGTGGCGATCAGTCAGTCGGGCACCACGACCGACACCAACCGCACGGTGGATCTGGTGCGCAGCCGAGGCGCCGCCGTGGTGGCGATCGTGAACCGCCGCGGCAGCGACCTCACCGACAAGGCAGACGGTGTCCTGTACACAGCCGACGGACGCGATGTGGAGATGAGCGTTGCGTCCACGAAGGCGTTCTACTCACAGGTCGCGGCAGGAATGCTGCTGGCCTACGGGATCGCAGCTTCGGTGCCCGGGGCCAGGCACTTCAGCGACAACGCCGAGCAGCTGGTTCTGCGTGCCATGCGTGATCTGCCCACACGGATGGAGGAGACCATCGCTACCCGAGGGGCCATCGCCGCAGCAGCGGGCCAGCTTGCACCCTCGCGTCGCTACTGGGCCCTCGTGGGCAACGGCATCAACCAGATCGCTGCCCGAGAACTGCGGATCAAGCTCTCGGAGCTCTGCTACAAGTCCATCGCATGTGACGCCACCGAGGAAAAGAAGCACATCGACCTCTCTTCGGAGCCGCTCATCTTCGTGTGTGCCGCAGGCCTGGTCGGCTCGACCGCCGATGACGTGGCCAAGGAAGTGGCGATCTTCGCGGCCCACAAGGCCACTCCGATCGTTGTCGCGAGTGCCGGAGCCCGCGGTTTCGACGCCGCCGCGGCGGTGCTGGAGGTTCCCGACACCCACGAGCGCCTGGGCTTCGTGCTGGCCACGATGGTCGGCCACCTGTTCGGCTACGAGGCGGCCCTCGCGATCGATGCACAGGCGCAGCCGCTGCGCGAGGCCCGCGCCGCCATCGACGAGATGGTCGGTGATGTGGTTCTCACCGATGACAGCCACGGTGTGGATGCAGCCGCGCTGATGACGCGGCTGGGACCGATCCTGCGACCACACGCCGCGCGGTGGGCCGACGGAATGCGCAGTGGTTCCTACAACGGTCACCTCGAAGCAGGAACGGCAGTGCAGTTGGCCGCTGAGTTCCGCTACGCCACCGGCATTTCCCCACTCGACGGCTATGAACTCGAGTTCGGTCGGCCGGGCACCCCCGGCGTGGTCATCGATGACCTCGGCAACTCGTTGTCCGCAGCCATCGACGAACTCACCCGTCCCGTGGACGCGATCAAGCACCAGGCCAAGACCGTGACCGTGGGCATCAGCCGCAGCGACGAGGCCCTGCTGAACGTGCCCCTGGTGGAAGCGGCGTTCGAGACCGGGGTGGGGCGCGACTCCCTGCCCTACTCGGCACTGCGCACCCTCGCAGAGCTGGACCCGGCCATCGATTCAGTCACCGGATGGACCCGGTACGCGCTCGAGGGCGGCGATGACCTGCCGAGCGCATCAATCCGGGCAGTCGACGCCGGGGGAGTGGCCAAGGGCCTGACATCCCGTACGGAGTCGGACCCTCGCCTGCGAGGCACCAAGGCGCTGGTTGCACGCGAACGCGAGCTGATGGTGGTCAAGGGTCGCAGCGACGGTCGCGACGTGGTGATCGTGCCGGAGATTCGTGGCGGCGTCCCGGTCGGTCTGGTCCTGCTCCATGTCGACGTGGTCGAGCACCTGCCGGCCGCGACGGCTCGTTCGGTGCTCCAGGGGTATCGGCGCCGTTACCAGGCCCTGCGCGATGCGGTTACCGAGACCGAGGACGAACTCGACGACGACATCCTCGCCGCTCAACCCGTGATCGACCTGTTGGTCGTACCGGTCCTCGACCTTGCCGACCGCTGGAGGGCGTGAAGCTGCCGGCCCGGTCCTCGGGCCCGTGGGTGGTGGGCGTCGGCATCGATCTGGCCGATGTCGCTCGGCTTGAGGCCGCCATGGGTCGTCGCGCCGGTGTGGCCGGTCGACTGTTCACGGCCGGCGAGCTCGAGGTGCTCGACACCGTGGACGCGCTGGCAGTGGCGCAGCGGTTCGCCGCCAAGGAAGCGGTGATGAAGGCGCTGGGTGTGGGCATCGATTCGGTCTCCTTCACCGACATCGACCTGGGGGCCGCGATCGACACCGTGGAGTTGAGCGGACGGGCTCGGCAGCGTGCAGCAGAGCTCGGTGCGACACATTTCACCTTGGAGGTGGGTACTGCTGACGGTCCTGATGGCCCGGTCGCGACCGCCGAGGTCATCGCCTCTTCTACGGTGGCCTGATGGCCGGACCTCAGCACACCCCTACGCCGGAGTCCGGTCATGTCCTCGTCGCTGGTTCCACTGGATACGTGGGGCGCAGGTTGGTCCCGGAGCTCCTCGCAGCCGGATGGCAGGTGCGCTGCATGGCACGACGCCCAGAGGAACTCGACGCCGAACTGTGGCGCGACCAGGTCGAGGTGGTGCACGGCGACGTCCTCGATCCGCCGTCACTTGTCGACGCGTTCAGAGGAGTCACGGCTGCCTACTACCTGATCCACTCCATCGGGGTCGGCGACGACTGGCGGGAGCGCGACCGGCGAGCGGCCCGCAACTTCAGCGAGGCCGCAGCTTCGGCGGGCACCGAGCAGATCGTGTATCTGGGCGGGCTCGGTGACGAACGCGGCGGCGAGCTGTCTCCACATCTGGAGAGCCGCCACGAGGTTGGTACGGAACTCGCATGCGCCGGCGTTGCGGTGACCGAACTTCGCGCGGCAGTCGTGATCGGTTCCGGTTCAGCGAGCTTCGAGATGTTGCGCCATCTCACCGAGGTGCTCCCTGCGATGGTTTGTCCGAAGTGGGTCGACACACGCTGTCAGCCGATCGGGATCCGCGATCTGCTCGTCTATGCGGTGGGCGTGCTCGGCAACCCCGGGGCGCTGGGGCAGGTGGTCGAGGTCGGTGGGGCAGATGTACTGACCTACAGGGAGATGATGGATACCTATGCCGAGGAGGCAGGATTGAGACGCCGTCTCATAGTGCCGGTCCCCCTGCTGAGCCCGAGGTTGTCCTCGCTGTGGATAGGCCTGGTGACGCCGTTGCCACCCTCGCTGGCGCGCCCGCTGGTCGACAGCCTGGTCAATGAGGTGGTGGTCACCGATGATCTCTACCGGCGACTCGTACCCCACCAGCCGATGACCTATCGAGAAACCGTCGAGCGGGCTCTGCACCGGGTCGCCGATCTCGATGTCTCCACAACGTGGGCCGACGCCCTGCTGTACGGCCAGGACCCGGCGGCCCCGATGTCGAGCGACCCGGACTGGTCGGGCGGCACCCTGCTCGAGGACCTCCAGGAGGCCGAATCGGCCGCTTCGCCCGGAGATCTGTTCGCAACACTCGAGGGAGTCGGCGGATCTCGTGGGTGGCCTGTGGTCGACTGGATGTGGAAGCTGCGAGGTCTGCTCGACCAGCTGGTCGGAGGCATCGGTATGAGGCGCGGCAGAAGGC
>JBPCTP010000211.1:0-2610 GCA_051011615.1 Microthrixaceae bacterium
CCTCTGCGCTGGTTCGACCGACTCGGTTCGCTGCGAACCTGACCACCGTCCATGCCGGTTCGGGCCTCGTCGCGTTGCGCGATCGCGCGGAGGTCACGCGCTACCCTCGGCAGAACCGACGTCTGGAGTGGTTGTGGCCAAGCACATCTTCGTCACTGGCGGAGTCGCATCGAGTCTCGGCAAGGGGCTCACAGCTTCCTCCCTCGGTCGCCTTCTGAAGGCCCGGGGCCTCCAGGTGACGATGCAGAAACTGGATCCCTACATCAACGTGGATCCGGGGACGATGAACCCGTTCGAGCACGGCGAGGTGTTCGTCACCGAGGACGGCGGTGAGACCGACCTCGACCTCGGTCACTACGAGCGCTTCATCGACGAGAACCTCACGCGCGCATCAAATGCCACCACGGGGTCGATCTATTCCTCGGTGTTGGCAGCCGAGCGTCGCGGTGAGTACCTGGGCAAGACGGTCCAGGTGATTCCCCACATCACCGATGAGATCAAGCGCCGCATCTCGATGCTGGCCGTCGACGGCACCGACGTCGTGATCACCGAGATCGGCGGCACGGTCGGCGACATCGAGATCCTTCCCTTCCTCGAGGCGATCCGGCAGTTCCGTCTCGATGTGGGACGCGAGAACGTCAGCTACGTGCACGTCACCCTCATTCCCTTCATCGGACCATCGGGCGAACAGAAGACCAAGCCCACCCAGCACTCGGTCACCGAGCTTCGAAGCCGAGGCATCCAGCCCGACGCCATCGTGTGTCGGTCGGAGGAGGCGATCTCCGGTGATCTGAAACGCAAGATTTCCTCGCTGTGCGACGTCCCGCCCGAGGCCGTGGTCAATGCAGCGGATGCCGACAGCCTCTATGACATCCCTCTCGTGGTCCACGACGAAGGCCTCGACAAGGTGGTGTGCGACATTCTGCGACTGCCTGCGGTGGATCCGGACCTCACTGAATGGCGAGCGCTCGTGGACAGCGTTGCGGCGGCCAGGTTCCCGGTGCGAATCGGCATAGTCGGCAAGTAAGTGAGCCTGCCCGACGCATACCTGTCGGTCGTGGAGTCGCTGAATCACGCAGGCTTCGGCAACGGCTGTGACGTTCAGATCGAGTGGATCCAGGCCGAGGACGTGGAAGGCCTGCTGGCCGCCGGGCGATTGCGGGAGCTCGATGGAATCGTCATTCCCGGTGGATTCGGAGAACGTGGCGTCGAGGGCAAGGTTGCGGCAGCCACCTATGCGCGCGAAAACGGCGTTCCCTGCATTGGACTTTGCCTCGGGATGCAGGTGATGACCATCGAGTGGGCCCGCAACGGCCTCGGACTCGAGAACGCGAACTCGAGCGAGTTCGATCCCCAGACCCCACATCCCGTGATCGATCTGATGGATTCCCAGCGCGACATCGTCGAAAAGGGCGGCACGATGCGCCTCGGCGCATGCATCGCACAGCTCGACGAGGACTCGATCGTGGCTGAGGCCTACGGCACCACAGTGGTCTCTGAGCGACACCGCCATCGTTACGAGTTCAATCCGATGTACCGCCGGCGCTTCGATGGCTCGGGGCTGAAGTGCTCCGGCACCTCGCCCGACGGTCGTCTCGTCGAGTTCGTCGAGCTGGAGGGTCACCCTTTCTGGGTGGGTACGCAGGCACATCCGGAGTTCAAGAGCCGGCCGACCCGCCCCGCACCGCTGTTCGCATCCTTCATGGCTGCCGCACGCGAGCGCGGAGAGGGCCGCAACCCCCACCTGATTACCTTCGAAGAGGATGTCGCGGCTGACATCCGCGGCTGAGCGGTGGGTGGATTCCGCAAGCTCGACGAGGAGCTTCTGCACAGCGGCTACGTGATCGATCTGTACCGTGACCGCTTCGAGGCACCCGATGGAAGTGTCATCGAGCGCGACGTCGTGCGCCATCCGGGAGCCGTTGCGGTGGTACCCCTGCTCGACGATGGCAACGTCGTGCTGGTGCGCCAGTTCAGGGCTCCTTTGGGGCGCGAGATGCTCGAGATTCCTGCCGGCAAGCTCGACGTCGAGGGTGAATCACTCGAAGTTGCTGCGGGGCGCGAGCTCACCGAGGAGGTCGGGCTCGTCGCTGGCTCCATGGAGATGCTCGTGCGGTTCCACAACTCGGTCGGGTTCTGTGACGAGGAGAGCCACGTATTCCTTGCGACGGAGTTGACCGAGACCGAGATGGATCGCCAGGGCGTCGAGGAAACCCACATGACCGAGGTACGACTGCCGCTGTCGGAGTCTCCCGCGGCGATCGCCTCGGGTGAGATAACCGACGCCAAGACCGTCCTCGGGCTGATGGCAGCACTTCAGCACCAGGGTGGAACCATCCCGCATACACCCGGCCCGAGCTGATCGCGCTGAGCCGGTGACCATGATCGGGACGACCGACGAAGCTCCACGGGGTTCTGAACTTCCGATCGAGGCAGAGGGCTACCTGACCCATCTGTTGGTGGAGAGGGGCCGCTCGGCGCGGACCCTTGAGGCATACCGAAGCGACCTCATCCGCTACACGGACTTCGTAGTCGCCGGCGGAGGGGATGTCCTTGCTGCAGGGCCAGCGGCCGCCCAGCAGTGGGCGACGGAGCTCCGCCGCCAAGGTC
>JBPCTP010000212.1:0-3860 GCA_051011615.1 Microthrixaceae bacterium
GGCGACCATCATGCCGACGGTCAGGATCCACATGTGGAACCACCGATGGTGCAGGAATGCGAAAGCGTGACGCTCCCAGGGAGCGTCCAGGTTCTCGGTTGGCGCCGACATCGGGACCCTCTCGTGCAGCGGACGTCGATTGTGCCTGTGCAAAGCCCGCGTGCGCTAGTTCCAACGGAGGCGAGTAACTCTGCCGGTGATGTGGTGGGTGGTCTGACCCGACCTCCGGCGTGGTGTGCCGGGTACCTTCGGAAAGAGTCCAGTGTCTATCCCGGGAGGGCAAGCGTGTTAGTCGAGTCCGTCCGAGGTCCTCGCAGGGACTGGGAGCTCGTCAGTGAAAAGAGCGGGAATATGAAGGACCCGCCGCCTGGCCTCCGAGCCTGCATCGTCGTTCCTGAGGGCGACCACGAGATGACAATGGTCTGGGTCTGGGACACGCCTGGCCAGCGGGGGGACTGGGCTGCTGAGGTGATGGTGCCGTTGTTCGAGTCCGGCGAGCTGGCTGAGGTCACCACGAACCCTGCGCCCGTGGAACCGATTGACCTGTTCCTGCGTGGGATGCGCGACTGACCTCCCTGCCGATCCAGGAGGATCGACGAGCGTGGCCCACTCCATGAACGAAGAGCCCGGGAGCTCGCCAACACGTACCGGCGTCGCGCGGCGCGGGGATGTCGAGTTGTGGTTCGACGTTCATGGCTCTGAAGGACCCCCGGTTCTGCTGCTCGCAGGCGCTGCATGCCAGGCCATCCAATGGGAGTACGAGTTCTTCTCTGCGTTCCTCGAGATCGGCCACCGTGTCATCCGGATGGACTGGCGCGACATGGGGCTGTCAACGTGGCGGAGCTTTCGGGATCATCCGTACACGGTCGACGATCTCGCAAACGATGCCACCGTTGTTTTGGACGACCTTGGCGTCGAAGAGGCACACGTGCTGGGGTTCTCGATGGGCGGCATCGTCGCTCAGGCCATCGCGGCGCGTGCACCCGAGCGGGTTAGTTCGCTGAGCCTCTTGTCGCCGGGCTTCTATCCGCGTCTCATCTTCGAGGACTCCCCTGAGGCGCGACGGCTAGGAGACTTCCTCGGTGGTCCGAAGCCCGACCCCGAGAGCCCCGAAGGATGGCTGGTCGACCAATGGCGGACTCTGGCCGGACCGGGCTTCGAGTTCGACCCAGCCGAGTGGCAGTCGAGGATCGCGCACTGGGTGCGCCGCGGCCAGAACCTGCGCTGCCCACACCTGAAGATCCCAGGTCACGAAGCGCGAGACGCTGACCCTGCCGAGAGAGCGCGAGGACGGTCCACCCTCCTGGAGAGGGTGACTGTTCCGACTCTCGTTCTTCATGGCGAGAACGACGGGATGTTCCCGCTTGCCAACGGCACCGCTGCCGCCGATGCGATCCCAGGGGCGGAGCTGATCGTTCTCAACGGTCGGGGCCATGAGCTGTTCTGCGACCCGACGGGCGAGATCACGCATCACCTAGTCGATCACTTGCAGACGAGTCACCGCTGACTGACCTCACGGCTCGCCTCAGACCGGATCGGGCCCAGGGTGTCCGTCAGGTTGGCCCATTGTTGGCCGCACCGGCTCATCGCTCAGGTCGGGAAATGTAATGATGCGGCCGTGATGACGGACGGTGAGCTGAGGTACGCGGATACCTCGGACGGATCGGTCGCCTACCGGCAACTGCCCGGCTCCGGCAACGCTGAGCTGGTCTTCATGCTCGACGCGTGGTTCGCGATGGGGTCCCTCTACGAAGACCGGCTCATGGCGCGGTTCCTCGACGGTCTGCGGGAACTGGGAGACCTCGTGGTATTCGACCGGCTTGGTTCGGGGCTGTCTGACCCGCCGCCGGATTGGGACGGGTCCGCCGCGGATCGGCTTGCCTCGCAGGTGGAAGCCGTCGTTTCCGACGCTGGTCTGACGGAGGCGACGGTGGTGGCTGAGATGTTCGGCTCCCCGGCTGCGGTTCTCGCAGCCGCGCGATCCGGAGCGATTCGACAGCTCGTGTTGGTACACCCGTACAACCCGTGGCTGTGGGATCTGGTTGGTCACGAGTTGCTGGAGGGAAGCGTTCAGCGGGTCAGCGATGACGGGTGGACTCCCGTCAAGCTCCTGGCGCCTGAGCGGGCGCGCGACCCAGTGTTCGTCGAGTGGTTCGAGAGCTCGTTTCGCTCCGCCATGAGTCCCAAGCAGGTCCGACAAACAGGATTCGCCTTGTCTTCGAGCGATCGCGACGAACTGCGTACCCACTATCACGAGCTCACCACGCCGACCCTTCTCCTGCGCAGCGAGGACGCGTGGAGCATGGTCCCACTCGAAGACGCCGAGCGAGCTGACCAGCAGATCCCAACCAGTCGGCGCGTGCATGTCCCAGGACCCGACCAGCTCTCCTGCGGCAGCTCAGTGGAACCATGTCTCGCCGAGATCACACGATTCGTCGCGGGCGAAGACAGGCATCGAACAGCGGAACGGGTGGTCCAAGGGCTGCTGTACACAGATGTTGGCGGGTCGACAGAAGCTGCGAGTCAGGCAGGGGATGAGCGCTGGGCTGGACTGATGGCCGTCCACGACCGGGTGAGCGACCAGGTCGTATCACAACTGGGCGGCCGAGTCGTTCGCACGACCGGCGACGGGATCGTCGCCGTACTCCCGTCCGCGACCTCCGCGCTCCGAGCCGCCGTCTCGATCTCCTCCAAGCTTGCAGCCCGTGGCCTGCACATCCGGGCGGGCGTACACGTTGGAGACGTAGAACCACACTCCGACGACCTAACCGGCCTCAGTCTCAACATCGCCGCTCGAGTCATGAACGAAGCTGACCCAGGAGAGATCTACCTGACCGAGAGCACCCGCATAGCCGCCCTAGGCGCCGGTTTCGCGACAATCCCGGTGGGCAGTCGCGAGCTCAAGGGGCTCGAAGGATCCTGGGAGCTCCACGCGCTTCAAGGCCCGAGATGAGCGAGTAACTCTGCCGAGATGTGTCGGGTTGAGCGCAGACGCGGTGGCTTCGGCTGTGCGAGGGTCAGTCGGTTGCCGGAGCGGCTTGAGCCGTTGCCCCATCGATCGACGCGTGATCCCTGCCGGAAGACTTCCTGATCCACCAAGCGAGCGTCGCCAGCCAGACCAGGACAATGGGGATGAAGATGCGTTGAGTCAGTCCTAGGAAGTCTGCGGGAGACGCCGCTGACACAACGAAGAGAACAAGAATCGCTACGGCGAAAACGAGCTGTGCCGTCGAGCGAGCCGCCCACAGCGAATCTCGCGAGAAGACACCGCGCAGCATGAAAGCGGCGGCGATCAGCGTCACGAATGCCACGATCCCCGACAGGTCGTGCAGTGCTCCCGATACGGAGACACTCTCGACTTCGCCATCAACGAGAACATCGGAGTCGAAAACGCCGGACAGGAAGATCCCCACCGCCGTGACGTACAAACACACCACAGAGGCTTTGACTCGCTTCGCTGGTACCAGGAGCTGCTTGAGCGCGGTGGCGACCGATCCGATTGCGAAGGCCAACGAGAAGAAGGCCAGCTTCATCAACGCGCCTGTGTCGGCCGTCGCGTACTCACTCATGTAGCGGGAAGCCGGGTCGAAGTCCGGTTCGAGGATGTGGAGAGCGACGACCAAGCCGACGAACACCCCAATCCCGATGAATGCCGCCGTTGAGAGCCGTCCCGCAGTGGCTTGATGACGGCCTCCTATCCCTTCCTCAGAACTCCGCACGTCGGCCTCCCCGGAGGTCCGCTTGCTCGGGAATCACTATGGACCAAGTCCCGACCAGCCGCACGACTATTCCGGTTGTGAAGCGGGTGGTTTGACCCGATCTCGGGTGTGGTTCCCCGAGCCAACTTCGGCGCGAGTTCG
>JBPCTP010000213.1:0-5004 GCA_051011615.1 Microthrixaceae bacterium
TCATGCCATACCCCTAAGGTCGGATCCGCTCGCAGTTCGAGCGGCTGCATCTTCGGCGCCGGCGACTGGTGGACTGACGATGGTTCGGCCACCATCCATGTGGGCGAACGCAGACCACAAAATCGGATGCTTGGTCAATCGGGAGCAGGCTGACCGCCCATCCGGGATCAACCCGCCCGTCAGATCGCACTGCTGCTCGGACCGATGTCCACCGGGCCAGTCGGTTCGCTGCACATGCGTCGAGCTGCGGCGAGCGGAAAACTTGTCACGATCTGCTTCGAGCCGCCGCGCGCGAACGAGAACGGCCACAGTGAGACCGCGTGATCAGGCCCAGCCGAGCTGTCGGAGCGAATGAGCATCGTTCCAAATCTTCGTCATGTGTCGGATCCGATCGCCATCGAACTCCATCGAATAGACATAGTCAGCGGCGATTGAGTTTCCGGTTGGGGGATCCGCGGGCCCGGGGCCGGTCTGTGTTCCCTTGAACACGGCGAAGGCGGAAACCATAGACCGATCGTGATCAGTGGAGAATGACTTCAGTTCGTAGTGGCCGTCCGGGACCGGGGTGAGAAGATCACGCATCCAGTTCGCGTAGCCCTCCAGCGTCGTGACTTCCGCGAGTGCGTCGGCCTGACAGCTAAAGGTCGCCCCGTCATGACAGTACTGCGCGCATCCGGCCCATCCCTGGCCGGTTTCACACGCTTCGAAGAACTCGCGTGCGGTGTCGGTGATGCTCATTGGTCGATCTCCTCAAGGTCTCGGTCCCACATGTTCATTTGTGAAGAGGTCAACCTAGCTCACGCTCGAGCAGTGCCGTGACGAGCGTGCCTTGCACCATTGCGCTCATTTGCCCGAGGCTCCAGGTTGGCGCAGAGACTCCACGAACCAGCGGGCCAACTCTTTCCGAACATGCCGATCAGTGTCACCCCTACCCGGCGTTAGGTGCAGGCAGGCAGCTCGTGTCGGACACGGATCGTCTACCGACAGGGTGTCACCCTCCCGGCGATAGGTGGGGTGACGCCCAATGGGTTTGGGCCGCGGCCGTACCTGGATCAGGGACAGTGTCAGTCGGCGGTGCAGGTGGCGATGATGCCGCGGTCCACGTTCTCGGTGTCAGCGTCGGCGTTGGCGTTGGCGGCGCCGAACGTGCAGCGGGCGGACTCGTCGAGGTAGGGGCCAGCCATGCCCGGTCGGTCGGTGTAGCCCCACGAGTTCACTGAGATGATTTGGTCGTTGCCCGCTTCACCCACCGGTTGCAGCCACGGCCCGCCTGATGCGCCACCGGACAATCCACAGTTGGGCAGCCACCAGTTCACACCGTTGGTCTCGTCCTGCATCACCTCGGCGCAGTACATGAAATTGGGATCGTCGCTGTAGCTGTAACCGAGCGCGCGCGTCTCGCTCCCAGTGGCTCCGCCGCTAAAGGCGATGGTCAATGGCATCACCGCTTCCTCCAACGAGTCCGAAGAGTCCGAAGAGTCTGCATAACCCGGCTCATGGGCGCCGCCTTCGGGCACGATGTAGTAGCCGTAATCCCACTC
This sequence comes from Microthrixaceae bacterium, assembly GCA_051011615.1. Taxonomy (GTDB): domain Bacteria; phylum Actinomycetota; class Acidimicrobiia; order Acidimicrobiales; family Microtrichaceae; genus JBPCTP01. The sequence goes on from JBPCTP010000213.1 coordinate 1,542, forward strand.
GACGTTGGCGGGGAACTTGCGGGTGGTCCAGTTCTTGTCCACGACGCCGTCGGTCGGGGACCAACAGCCGATCGGATCGTTCGAGCAGTCCCCGTCGGTAACAGCTCCCGTCGTCGTCGCCGCCTGATTAGGGATGAACAACACGTTTCGTGCGAACTGCTTCGCAATGTCGTCGTATACGCAGTGAGCAGCCGTCAGGATGATCGAGGCGCCCAAGTGCGAATCTTCCACGGCAGTACCGGAACAAACGTAGGCGTTCCAGGTGGTGCGGCGACCCCTGACCGTCGGCATCTCAAACAAGATCCGGCCAGCTGCGCCTTGGATGTCGCCGCCATCGTTCCACGGCGAGTTGGTCACCGTTTCTGTACCCGGATCCCCGCCGGGATCATCAGAGGCCTGGATCGTGAATGAAGTCGCCTCTGTTGTCGTGGTGTTGCCCCCGCGACGAGCGTTGTCCTTGGCGACGACATGCCAACCCCAGTCGGTGCTCTCCGTGAAGCCGATGATGGCAGTTCCCCACCGGTCGTTGCCAAGCGAAGCGGCGGAGAACGATTGGGTTGAACCGTTCGGGAAGTGGATCACGATCGCCACGCTCTGAACACCGCCGCTATCAGAGGCGAACGCCTCGAACGACACCTGGTCAGTAGTGCTGGCCGTGATTGTCGCCCCCGTCGACGGAGCGATATGCGTCACCAAAGGCGGTGTGGTGTCATTGCCCCCGCCACTGGGCTTTTTGGTCGGCGCCTGACGATCCAGAACGACCTGTTCGAGTCGGGCGGGTGTCGAATGGCCGTGCGGGGTTAGCGAGCCGTTGGGGCTGCGGTCGTAGCCCAAACCGCGGCTGTCGATCACGAGATCACGCGGCTGCGCTGCGGCGACCCGCTGCGGGGTCCAATATGCCGCTACGTCGTCAGGACGGCCCGCGTTGGTGGGTTTGCCGGCAGACGCGGCGGAGGACACCAACAGGGCTGAAGCGCCGAGAGCCGCTACAACGAGGAGTCTGACAGTTGGACCGCGCATGCCTAACCATAAGCCAGTTGCAGTGCAAGGGGCAATGAAACGTGAGCAGTCGAAGCCAAGCAAACACCGCGTGACCGCCGGGCGAGCAATCCGTCAACGGATCAGCCGTCACAACGGCTGCGTCCGAAATGCGCCCTGACAATCCGTCAACACGATGCCTACATGCCAAGCCCCGAGTTCCTCGTTGGCCGCAGCCGGCGGCGCTCGCGATGCCGTGGGAATGGCGAGCCGAGCAGCGTCCAGCAAACTGCTCACTGGTGACCATCCCGTAACGCTCACCCCTGGACCGCCCGTGCCTGCCCTCCAAGTGCCGATCGGTGACGGTTCCTAACCCACCCCTGACCCGGCGATAGATGACACCCTGCGACGACCAACGGGTTGAGCACCATGGGATGGCCGTCCTCTCGCGTTCGTGCCGATAGAGGGCGGGCAGCTCGCTCGACGAGGACGGTGGCTATCGAGAGGTCTCGACATTGTTATGTCAGCTGACGTGGGAGGCGACCGCACTGAGCCCGGGGAACGTGTCGCCGAGATGTGAGAGGCTGTGGGAGCGACGGGCCCGGTGCGCCTCGACGGCTAGGCGGTCGCGCGTTCACTGCGAGCGCGCACTGGTGGGCGGGGACAGCCGTAGGTGGTTGCCTGCGAGTGGCAGCCGCAGATCGTGGTCAGAGATTCAGGAGTCGCCGGCGATCTCGCGATGAGCATCGACCCACGCTGCGGCGTCCGCGTACGCGGCGATCATCGTCCGGCCGAGCCATTGCTCGGACTCGTAGAGGTTGGCTTCGCCGATGGCGACCACGGCCTCGGAGGCTTCGAGTTGGTCGCGTACCCGGGGGTCGGAGTAGATCAGCATCAGCTTGCTGTCAGCATCTCTCAGTGCTCGGGCGTACCGGTCGATGACGGCCACGAGGGTGGAGCCCAAGGCATTCGTCCCACGCAGCCGGAACACCACCACCGAGTTGCGGCTTTCGGCGGCGACCTTGGGCAGTGATTCTTCGAACACCGCCGCCGACGCGAAGAACAGGCTGCCGTACGGCTGAAGCATGAGAACCTCGTCCCGGTGGACCTCGGCTGGTGGATCCACCTCCCGTAGTCCTTCGTCCTCGATGATCCAGCGGCTGAGCGTGACTCGATTCGACACGCTGATCACGTGCAGGAGGATGGACAACGCGACGCCGAGGAGCACGGCCGTCTGTAGCGGGATGACCATGGTGAAGACAAACGTGATCGTCATCACCGTCGCTTGTGGCAGACCGGTCCGCCACACGGCCTTGAGGTCGGCCGCCTTGATCGTGCGGAACCCGATCAGCATCAACAGGCCCGCCAGCGCCGGCATGGCGATCAGCTCGACCAGATCTGAGGCGATGAGGATGACGATGGCCATGACCACGGCTGCCACGAGGAGCGCGGCCTTCGACTTGGCTCCCGCTTGCTTCACCAATGCGCTTGCCGACATCGATCCGCCGACGGGCATCCCACGGAGGAATCCGACGGCGATGTTGGCCGCTCCCTGACCGACGAAGTCGTGCGAGGCGTCGGGGTATTGACCGTCGGGGTTGGGGAACCCTGATGAGATCCCCGCCCCCTGCACCAGCCCGATGAATGCGAGCGCCAGCGCCGGAACGAGGAGGGTGGGAACGAGCCCGATGTCGGGCAGGACGGGTGTCGGCAGCGAACCCGGCACGTTCACGATGTCCTGCAATTGAGCTACGCCAGACGCAGCGAGAGCGACGACCCCCGACGTGACGACGATCGCGACAACCAGGCCGAGCGGCCCGAGGAAGGTCCGCTCGAGGATGATGATCAACGCGATCGTGAGCGCGCCGATCGCCATCGACGCGGCGTTGGCCTCCCCGAGGTTGAGGACCAGGTCGAGGGCCCGCAGCACGCGGTTCGCGCCCTCGGCCTCGTATCCGCTGAAGTTGTCGAGTTGCCCGAGGATGATGTTCACCCCCACGGCGCTGATGAACCCGACCATCACGGCGTTGGACACGAACCGCAGCAGAATCCCGAGTTTCAAGAGACCCGCCAGGAGCATGACGACCCCCGTGAGCACCGCCAGGGTGAACAGCGCCGTGTCACCGTCGGAACCGTCGACGGCCGGAACGTCGGCAACCACGATCGCCATCGCACCCGTGGCTTGGACCGCCATGAAGGTCGCGCTGGTGAACAGTGCGCCGCTGAACGTGCCGACCATGTAGGCGTACAGCCCATAGACCGGGTTCACCCCCGCCAGCAGCCCGCCGGCCAAGCCGTCAGGGACGCTCTGAACGCCCAACACGACGCCCGCGACCGAGTCCTGCTTCACCGTCCGGCGGTCGAAGAGCGACCTGATCCAACGCATGAGGCGTCCCACCTTGCCAGAGTCAGTCCGAATGCCGGCGCGAGGTCACGACATCGCAGCCTCGCCCCGGCTGTCAGGGCTCGCGGCGCGGTCTCGGGC
>JBPCTP010000214.1:0-4862 GCA_051011615.1 Microthrixaceae bacterium
CCACGTAGTTGTCGTTCTGGCGGTAGAAGCGGCGTGTGAGTGCGATTCCCGCTCCCATCACCGCCCCGTAGACGGTCATGGCGAATATGGCGGCGCCGATGATGAATATGACTGTGGTGCTCATGAGAACTGCTCCTCACGGCTCTGGCTGTCGACCGGCTCGGTCTGCGCCAGCACCAGTGTGCCCAGCGAATGAATAGAGGGCACCCAGAGGCCAACGAAGATTCCTGCGGTCGTGTCACCCTCGATGAAGAACAGGTAGACGGAGAACAGAAACGATGCGAAGCCCGCTGCCAGGAACGGCAGCTTCAGTCGCAGGCTCGGAGAGAATGTTGTTTGCACGACGGTCCTTTCGGTCATGGGGATCGGTCTTGATCCGTGGTTGAACGATTCAACCGGATTTAGTCTGATTTATTCCGGGTCGCGCAAGAAGCTATCCGCGGGGGCCGTAGTGTGCGGAAATCGTGGACACGGATGCGCTCGATGTGATCGTCGTTGGCGCTGGACTCGCGGGTCTCAGCGCCGCCCGGCTGTTGCGGCAGAGCGGGCTGTCGGTGGCGGTGTTCGAGTCTTCCGACGGGGTGGGCGGTCGCGTCCGCACCGACCTGGTCGACGGTTGCAGGCTCGACCGCGGTTTCCAGGTGATACTCACCGCCTATCCGGAGTTGAAGCGCCAGTTCGACGTCGAGGGGCTCGACCTTCGCAGCTTTGATCCGGGAGCGATGGTGCGGGTGGGCGATGAGTTCTGCGTGCTCGGTGATCCGTTGCGGCGACCGGGCACCTTGCCGTCCACCTTGCGTGCCCCGGTCGGTGGCATCGCCGACAAGCTGCGGATGCTCCGCTACCGGCGCTCGATCACTTCTCGGAGCGTGCCCGAGGTGTTGCGCGCACCGGACGGGCCGACCTTGGAGCGGCTGAGATCATTTGGCTTCTCCGATCGGATGATCGACAGTTTCTTCCGACCCCTCGCCGGTGGGATCCTCCTCGATCCCTCGCTGGCAACCAGTCACCGCATGTTCGACACCGTGTTCCGCACGCTTGCGGTCGGAGACGCTGCGGTTCCGGCGCTCGGCATGGGGGAGATCCCGAATCAGCTGGCCGATCAGGTGGGGCGGGATGTGATCCGACTGGGCACGCGTGTTGCTGCCGTCGAGCCGGGTGCGGTGACTCTCGACGACGGCTCTGTGGTCCAAGCAGACTCGGTGGTCGTTGCGACCGAGGGGCCGGTGGCCTCCCGGCTGCTCGGTTTGCCGGAGGTACATGGTCGTGCCGCCGGTTGCGTGTGGTTCCGGGCTGCCACGCCACCGACCGACTCGTTGGCCATCATCCTCGACGGCAACGGAACCGGACCAGCGCTGAACGTGGCGGTGATGACCAACATCGCGCCCGAGTACTCGAACGACGGATCTGCCGTGATTGCCGCTGCATGTCCCGGCGTTGCCAACTCCGAACTCGCGGGGCCGGTCCGCGAGCAACTCAGGGTTTGGTGGGGCAGGCAGGTGGACCGCTGGGAGCACCTGCGCACCGATGTGATCGAGCACGGCCAGCCCGAACAGGACCCGCCGTTCGACCCCAAGGGAAAGGTTGCGCTCGGCGATGGACTGTACGTGTGTGGCGATCACCGCGACACCGCCTCCACGCAAGGTGCGATGTTCTCCGGTCGTCGTTGCGCAGAGGCTGTCCTGGCTTCTCGCCGCTGAGTTGCCCTTGTGGTGTCGCGGGCAGATCAGCGCGCGGTCTGAGAGCCCACCCCGTCTTCGGCACGAACACGTTCTCGTGCGCGCCGGGCCATCGAGGATTGTCCGACCCGGCCGAGAACGTCCTCGATCCAGTCGAACACCCGCTCGTCGCGCAGCGACTGAGCGGCTACCTCGCAATGCCAGTCGGCACCCTCATGCTCAGTGAAGCGAATGATCTCCTTCACACAAGTCAGCTTTCCGTAGAGCTCCTCTGATTGCCCCGGCCAGAACTGTTCGCCCTCCGGACTCGTGACGAGGGTGGGTGCCTGGATCTTCGCGATCGTCTCGTCGTCGAGGCTCTGGGCGCGCGCTGCTTGGAACGCCTCGTAGTACGACTTCGTGCCGTAGGGGGCCATCCGCCATTCGAGTTCGGCCTGGGCCACCGGGTCGTCGCTCATGCCGATGTCCATGAACTCGTCGAAATTCTTCTTGTCGCCACCATCGAGCATCCTGGTCATCGAGCCCGGCAGATGTGATTCCCAGGAGGCCGCCACGTTGGTGCACCCAGGGTCGGCCACCACCGCCGCCAGTCGATGCTCGAATGCAGCGGCTCTCGGCACCCAGTAGCCGGCCTGGCTGATTCCGTGCAGCACGATGCGGCCATCGTCCACATCGTCGCGTGTCGTCAGGAAGTCGACCACCGGGGTGACGACGGCCTCCCAGTCGGCACGGAAGTGCATCCCGTCGCGGTGCAGGGCGACTCCCTCGCCCGGTCCGTCGAATGCCAGGGCCCGCCAGCCCCGGTCGATCGCAGCCGCGCCTCCCTGGGTCCACATCGCGTTGACCGGCCCATCGCTGCCGTTGTTGAGGATGACCGTCGGCAACGGAGTGCCTTCGTCGCCTGCTGGGTGGAACAGGTAGCCCTCGAGCTCGGTGTTCTCATAGGGGATGCGCACCCTCTCGACAGGCGTGGACCAAAGATCGATCGCCTTGTCCCACAGGTCTCGGCTGGCAGTCCATAGCGAATCGAATCGGCCGGAGTCCTCGGTGCCGGGAGCCATCGACGAGGCCAGGTCGTAGTACAGCGACGCCCGTAGCCAAGCCGTGCGCGCGCTGGTGCGGTGTCCACCGTTCGCAGATACGTCCCCCGCGCCTGAGAGCCGGTCTGCTGTTGCGGAGAATTCCCTCACCCAGGCCTCGCGGTCGCCCTCGGGCACCCTTTCGATGGTGGAGAGCACCTCGCCCACGTCGGCCAGGCCCCGGTACGCGGAGCCGAGGGCGATGAGCGTGGCGAACTGGAATCCGTCGTCGTCGAAGAACCGATGCATCCCTTCAGTGTGCCGACGAGCGTTTGAAACCGGACGCGCAACGGCCCGGAGCCTTGCGCTCCGGGCCGCTTGTCAGTCGTACCGTGCGTCTTGCGACGAGCGGACTCAGCTGGGCTGGGGCACGATGCGCAGGTAGGGCTTGGGAGCATCCCAGCCATTGGGGAACTTGGCCTTGGCGTCCTCGTCGCTGACCGTTGCGCCGATGATCACGTCATCGCCGTCGGTCCAGTTCGCCGGGGTCGCCACTGCGTGGTTGGCGGTGAGCTGGAGCGAGTCGATCACGCGCAGTACCTCGTCGAAGTTCCTGCCGGTGGATGCGGGGTAGGTGAGCGTGAGCTTCACCTTGTCGTCGGGGCCGATCACGAACACCGAGCGCACGGTGAGCGTGTCGTTGGCATTCGGGTGGATCATGTCGTAGAGATCTGCAACCTTGCCATCGGGATCACCGATCATCGGGAAGTTCACGGCTTCGCCCTGGGTCTCGGCGATGTCGCCGGCCCACGAGTTGTGGTCATCCACGGAATCGACCGACAAACCGATGACCTTCACGCCGCGCCTGTCGAACTCGTCGCGCAGTTTGGCCACGGTTCCGAGCTCCGTTGTGCAAACGGGGGTGAAGTCCTTGGGGTGTGAGAAGAGAACGGCCCAGGATCCCTTCTTCCAGTCGTGGAAGTCGATCTCTCCTTCGGTGGTGTCTGCGGTGAAGTTCGGGGCTGTGTCTCCGAGCCTTATTGCCATGTCGTCCCTCCGGGGGGTAGTCGAACGTGAATACCCGACCAACTTAGTCGGGATTCAGAGTCCGTCAACAGCGGCCTACTGGAGGGCCGAGTCCATTCGATCTGTTCGGCGCGTTCGCCGGCGCGGGGAATCGTCGTCGACGTCGTCAGCGAGCTGGGGCCGAGCGGCATTCAGGGAGCAGCTCGGTCGGGAGCTGGGCAACCTTGGAATCGAGCTGTAGCGGCAGGCTGATTCAGTCAACGCCGTCGGGGTCGGTGAGCAGTCGCCTGAACCAGTGCGCCGAGTCCTTCGGTATTCGCCTGTAGTCGTCGTCGTAGTCGACGTACACGAGCCCGAAGCGTGGTCGGCGGCCCATGAACCACTCGATGTTGTCCGCATAGGACCACGCCATGTAGCCATCCACCGGCAGGCCCTCGGCTCGAGCGGCGAGCACTGCTTCGAGGTGTTTTCGGTACACCCAGATCCGCACGTCGTCGCGCACGCGGCTGTTCTCCAGTCGGTCCTGGCAACCGAATCCACCCTCGGTGATGATCATCCGGTCTGCGGAGGGGTGGTTCGCATACTTTCGCAGTGTCCACAGCAGGCCGTCCGGGTCCTGGGCTATGCCCACATCGGAGCGGATCTGCACTTCCGCATCGGGGACGTTGCGAGACGGCAGGGGCCCCAGCAGTGGCACATCGCGGAACGCCACGGTCGGGCCGTAGTACTGCACTCCCATGAAGTCGTACCGGAACGTGGCCGCCTCCAGGTCGCCGTCCATGATGTGCTTCTCGAATCGGCGCACGAACCTCGATGCTTCGAACGGATATCCGAGGCCACCGGCAGGGTCCATGAAGATGTCGGTGGTGAGCGCCTCGATTGCTCGCTTCCGACGGGCGGTCCGCTCATCGGTCGGACCGTAGGGGTGAGTCACGGACATCACGTTCGTGGTGCCGATGGTCGCAGTGTCGGGAAGTGTCTCCCGCATCCGCCGACCTGCCTCGGCGCACGCAACGTTCATGTGGTGGATCGAGCGCACCGTCTGGTCAATGTGCAAACCACGCCGACCGAACATCCCGACCAGACCGAACAAGGCCACACTCGCCGGCTCGTTGAAGACCATCCAGTTGTCCACGGC
>JBPCTP010000215.1:0-10889 GCA_051011615.1 Microthrixaceae bacterium
CAGCGCTTCTGGCCGGAGTCGTGCAGTCCCCGACCCGCTGGGATCCCCGCCGCAACCCGAATGACTCGACGAACCGTCGCAACCGGGTGCTCGAGCGAATGGAGGAGGAGGGATACATCTCCCCCGAGCAACAGTTCCTCGCCTCCGCCGAACCCCTGGGTGTGATCGAGGAGCCGCCGGACGACACCGAGGCGAGGTATCCGGCGGCGCACTTCGTGGAAGAGGTCAAGAAGTGGCTGCTGAGCGAATCAGATGCGATTGGCGACAACCAGGCAGAGCGCTACAACAACCTGCTTCGTGGCGGACTGACCATCACCACCACGATCGACCTGGACATGCAGGCCAAGGCCGAAGATGCAATAGCGCAGGTGCTTCCCGGTCAGGGCCAGAACTCATCGACACCTGACGCCGCGCTCACCTCCATCGACCCGGCCACCGGCTACATCCGCGCAATGGTCGGGGGCCGGGACTTCTGGGGCGACCATTCGTACGCCAAGTTGAACCTCGCCGAGGGCGGTGGGCGCTCCACCGGGTCAGCCTTCAAGCCCATCGTGCTTGCTACCGCGCTCTCAAACGGGGTCACACTCCAAGAGCAGTTCGACTCTCCGTCCTCGAGGACGTTCTCCATACCCAACGGAAAGCCATGGAGTGTCAAGGGCGGAGGAGGCCTGGGCGCCGGGAACATGGCCCAGTGCACCGTCGTGTCATCCAACACCTGTTACGCCTCGATCGTGCTGGACGATGAGGTCGGCCCTGAAGCATCCGCGGAGATGGCCACGAAGCTGGGGATCACCAGCACGAATATCGGCACCGCACCGGCAATGGTGCTGGGCGCCTACAACGCAACGGTGCGTGACATGGCGTCGGTGTACGCAACCTTCGCCAACGGAGGCGTACACGTACCGCCTGTGTATGTCACCAAGGTGGAACGCTCCGACGGAACCGTGCTCTACGAACATGAGCACAAACAGACCAAGGTGCTGGAACCAGAGGTGTCCCGGACAGTGAACGACATCCTGCCGGGCGTGATCGCCGGGGGAACCGGCGAACGCGCTGCGATCAACTGGCCCGCAGGCGGCAAGACGGGGTCAGCCCAGAACAACACCGATGCCTGGTTCACAGGCTTCACCCACCCACTCGCGGCTGCCGTATGGGTCGGTTTCAGCGAACCGAGGGTGGGCATGGACGGCCAGGCACGCCTGGTTTCCATGCCCGGGGTCTTCGGAGGCACCTACCCGGCACAGATCTGGGCAGCGTTCATGAAGAGCGCCATGGAAGGCCTTTCGCCCGAGCCGCTCAACCCTCCACTTCCCCCTCCGACCACCACGACCACCTCGCCTGCACCACCTGACATCCTCGATCCACTCGAGGCACAGCGCGAGCGCGGCAACGCCCGGGTGCCGGACGTCTCCAACATGATCGAACGCAACGCAACGGCGACACTCAGGCGAGCGGGATTCGTCGTGAAGACTGCCATAGTCGATCTGGGTGAGGAGGTCGCACCGGGTCGCACGGTCATCCAGTCACCGACAGCGGGCACCTCCGCGCCCGACGGATCCACAGTCTGGATAGAGGTGACCAAGGGATCGCCGGCATCGCGCACCCCGATTCCGGACCTTCGGGGTTTCGGGCTCGGGCAGGCCACCGACCAGCTCGAAGAGCTGGGTTTCACGGTCACCACGAGACTCACTGCCCCGCCGGCCGGTTCCACGACGCCCACCGGCACCCCTTGGTCCGGAGGTCAGGTCTGGCGGACCACGCCTGGTACCGGCGAGTTGGCTGCCGATGGCGCGATCGTGCTCGACTACGCACCGGAACCGGCGCCGCCCACGACGACGTCGACTACCACGACCACCCAAGCCCCACCCGAGGACTGACCGCGTGACCCAGCCTGGACCAGATGCGCCAACACCGCTTCTGGAACCGATCGAGGACCCCGAACCCGACCGAAGCGTGCGTCGCAAGGTCATTCTCACGCTCGTGGCGATCTTCACCATCGGCAGCTTCTCGATGTGGATCTACATCCTGTTCATCTACGACCCCGGGTTGCTGATCGACGAGCTGCCGGACAAGGCCTTTCCCACCCAGGCCGAGGCGATCTGCGCCGAGGCGGTGGCACAGGTGGACGCGCTTCCGGGAGCGGAGACGGCGGCCGACAACCTCGAGCGGGCCCAGGTCGTGGCAGAGGCGAACGGCTACCTCACCGAGATGGTCGCGGCACTCAGGCCCATCGCGCCGACTGAAGACCCGGTGTCGGCCGAGGCCGTCAACGAGTGGCTGGACGACTGGGAGACCCATCTCGAGGATCGCAACGAGTACGCGGAGCGTCTGGTCACCGACGAAACCGCACGGTTCACCGAGAGCACGCGAGCGGAGAAGCAGATCTCACGAGCGATCGACAGCTACGCGCAGGTCAACTCGATGGTGTCGTGTGAAACCCCGGGGGATGTTGGCTGAGCGCTTCCAGGCCGGCGTCAGCCAGCCGGATGATGCCGACTTCGTCGACCACTTCGTCCAGTTCCGAGCGGTCCACCCACCTCTGATCCAGGGACTCGTGATTTGCTCGCACCTGCGCGCCGGGCGGGGTGACCACCAGGAATCGCACATCGAGGTGCAGGTGAGAACCCAGCTCGTCGCGGTGGTCGACCGTGTGGACGTCCACGTCGACCGCCGGCACCAGCACGCTCAGTCCCTCGATACCCGTTTCCTCGGCGGCTTCGCGCAGAGCGACATTGGCGAGCTCGTGGTCGCCGTCCGCATGCCCTCCGGGTTGCAGCCAGCGTCGGAGCTTCGTGTGCAGGAGCAACAGGATCTTCTCATTCGAGGGATCTACCACCAATGCGGATCCGGTCAGGTGCCCGGGCGAGGTCGTGCGGTCGGCGAGCCCCGCACCGTGGTGGTCCAGAAGTTCGAGTACGCGATCGCGGGCCTGTTCCTGCGCCACGGTCCGAAGCGATGCCCCATCGAGGCTCGCCCGTGAGCGCGCTGGGTCCCGAGTGGCGACAAGCCTCGGATCCCCTGCCATCAGGTAGTCCCACCTGGGCGGCGCCGTCATCTCGACACCCAGGGACTGTCGGCCACCCAGAACCGCCAGGGCAGGTCCACTGCCTTGCTGATGCCGATCCTCGGTCCGCAGGCCACCTCCGGTGACTGGTGACGTTCCGCTGCCAGTAGCACCACCCGGCTGGAAACGTCGCAGAGATCCGTCCCATCGTCATGGAGGGCCACGCCCAGTGCCTCGCACAGCTTGCCCGGGCCGGAAGCAAGATCGAGTTCGTTGCGTGCCACTGCTCGCTCCTCGAACATCTCTGGCCTTCCGGCTAGGGGTTCGAGCGCTCGGATCAGCACGGCCTCGCCCTGCCCCTTGGCTCCCGTGGCGACGTTGGCGCAGGTGTGGATCCCGTAGGACCGATAGCAGTAGAGCGCTCCCGGCGGGCCGAACATCGAAGCGTTTCGCGCGGTGCGGCCTCGGTATGCATGGCTCGCGGGATCACGCTGCGCACCGTATGCCTCCACCTCCACGATCCGACCCGAGCGAACGACGAGGCCTCTCGCATCGCGTGTTGCGAGGACACAACCCAGCAGTCGCGGTGCCACAACCTCGCTGGGGCCCGTGAGCACGTGGCGCGGAATCAGCTGGTCGCCCAACGCTCCTGCTCGCTGCGAATCCGCTCGGACAGTCGTTGTGCCTGCGCTGCCACGGGCACTGGCCCGGCTCCACCGGGGGTGGTCCGTCGGGCAACCACCGCGCCCGGTTCGAACAGGGCAGCCGCACGATCACCCAGGTGCGGTTCGGCCCGCACGAGGTCGACCAGGGGCGTGCCGTCAGCCAATGAGCGACGTACCAGTGCTCCCACCGTCGCATGGGCCTCTCGGAAAGGCACCCCGTCCGCCACCAGCATCTCCGCAAGGTCCGTAGCTGCCGCGTTCGGCGAATCGGCCGCTGTGGCCATGGCATCGGTGTTGAACGTGATCGTGGCGTACAGCCCCGTCATGGCCCCGAGGGCGAGCCTCACGGTGTCGAGCGCGTCGAACACCGGCTCCTTGTCCTCCTGGAGGTCGCGGTTGTAGGCCAGGGGCAGCGACTTGAGGGTTGCGAGCACTCCGGTCAGGTCACCGATGAGTCTTCCCGCCTTGCCTCGGGCCAGTTCCGCGACGTCGGGGTTCTTCTTCTGCGGAAGCATGGAGGATCCGGTGGCGTAGGCGTCGTCGAGACGAGCGAATCCGAACTCGTCGCTGGTCCACAGCACGACCTCCTCTCCCATCCGGGAAAGGTGGATTCCGACCATCGTGAGCACGAAGAGGGTCTCGGCCACGAAGTCGCGATCCGACGTGGCATCGAGCGAGTTCTCGAAGCGCGCTGAGAACCCAGCCATCTCGGCAGTCGAGTCCGGGGCGATGGGTAGCGATGAGCCGGCCAGCGCCCCCGCTCCCAAGGGCGACACGTCCACACGAAGCCGGCAATCGGCCAGCCGGTCGAGGTCGCGCAACAAAGCCCAGCAGTGGGCCATGAGGTGGTGCGACAGCAGCACCGGTTGGGCCTGCTGGAGGTGAGTGAAACCGGGCAGGTACGCGGCACCGGCCGAGGGTGTGGAGTCCCCTGGCACCGGACCCACCTCGTCGGCACGGTCAGCCAGCACATCCACCAGCGCCAGAAGTCGCAAGGCGATCTGGTCGACTGCTCCGAGAAGGTAATGGCGAAACGCCGTGGCCACCTGGTCGTTTCGGGAGCGCCCTGTGTGGATGCGTCCACCGGTGGGGCCGACCAGCTCGGTGACGCGACGCTCTATGGCGGTGTGTATGTCCTCATCGGAGTCGATGAACCCGAGGCTGCCGTCGCGGTACTCCAGCTCCACCGCATCAAGGCCGCCCAGGACCTGACCGAGCTGTTCCTCGGTCAGCAGGCCCGCGTCGCGTAGGCCCTTGGCGTGCGCCTTGGAACATGAGATGTCCGAGAAGATGAGCCGCTGGTCATAGGACAGGCTCTCGGTGAATTCGACGAGCTCCTGCGCCGGGCCCGACTCGAAGCGACCGTGCCAGAGCTGGCCTCTCTCGCCCTCGGATTGGTCGGCGTCGGATTGCCCGTCCGCGCTCACGCCGAACCCGGCCCCTGGATGCCCGACCACGTCTGGATGCCGAGGCCCCACAGCCGCACGAACCCCTCGGAATCCTCGTGGCGGAAACGGTCAGCGGAGTCGTAGGTGGCCAGGCCGTAGTCGTAGAGCGACTTGGGCGCGCGGCGGCCGTTCACGTGGCAGGCACCCGGCTCCAACCGCAGGCGTACCTCGCCCCTCACGGGCTCCTGGGAGGCATCCACGAACGCGTCGAGGGCTTCCTTGAGCGGTGAGAACCACAGCCCGTCGTAGATGAGCTCCGCGTAGCGGTGCTCCAGGCCGAACTTCTGGCGCTGGAGGTCACGCTCGAGGGTGATCGACTCCAGATCCGCGTGCGCCATCATGATCGCCATGGCCCCCGGTGCCTCATAGGTCTCGCGGCTCTTGATGCCGACACGGCGGTTCTCAACCATGTCCAGCCGACCCCAGCCATAGGCACCGACGGTGTGATTGAGTTCGCTGATCAGCTCATGGAGCGGAAGCTCCTTGCCGTCGATCGACGTCGGCAGGCCGGCTTCGAACGCCAACACGATCTCAGTCGGCTCCGTGGCGGTCGGCCTGGTCATCTCCCACACGCCCTCGGGCGGCACCGCCCAGGGGTCCTCCATCTCGCCGCACTCGATCGCACGACCCCACAGGTTGTCGTCGATCGAGTACAGCTTCTCCTTGGTGGCGCCGACGGGGATGTCGTGTTCGGCGGCATAGGCGATCGAGTCCTCACGGGTGAAGCCCCAGTTGCGCACCGGTGCCAGCAGCTCCAGATCCGGCGCCAGCGCCATCGAGGACACCTCGAAGCGGACCTGGTCGTTGCCCTTGCCAGTGCAGCCATGAGCGATGCCATCGGCTCCGTACTCCCGGGCCAGGGCCACCTGGTGCTTGACGATCAGCGGGCGGCTGAGCGCAGAGACGAGCGGGTACTTCTGCTCGTAGAGGGCGTTCGCCTTGATGACCGGCGCGAGGAACTCATCTGCGAACTCCTGTCGGAGGTCGAGTTCTTCGTACGCGATTGCTCCCGCACCGAGAGCCTTCTCCCGGTTGCCCTCCAGGGTGCCCTCCTGGCCAACGTCCGCGGAGAGGCACACCACCTCGACACCCATGTTCTCTATCATCCAGCGCACTGCCACCGAGGTGTCGAGACCGCCTGAGTACGCCAGTACCACTCGCTTTGCCATTTCGGCCCCTTCGCCGTGTTTCGTATCGGTATTCGGAACTATCGAGCCAGCAGTTGTGCCAATGCAGCGGCGCCGGCCAACACACTCAATCCAGACCCGCCAGCTCACTGAGATCTGCCAGAACTGCGGCACCCTTGCGGGAGCGGGCGATGACGAGGATGGTGTCGTCGCCGGCAACCGTACCGAGCACACCTGCCATGCCGTTGCGGTCCATCGCGGACGCGACCACGTGAGCAGAGCCGGGTGGGGTGCCGACGACCACGAGGTCACCCGATCGGTCAACCTCGACCACCCAGTCCGAGAGGACCCGTCGCAGATGGTCGACCGGTGCCACCTGTTCACGTGGCAGCTCGGGGATCGCGTAGGCGGTGTCGCCGCCCGGTACCCGCACCTTGATCGCTCCGAGCTCTTCGAGGTCCCGCGACACCGTGGCCTGGTTGACCTCCACGCCCTGCTCGGCGAGCAGCTCGACGAGGTCGGCCTGGCTGCCCACTTGTTGGCGACCCAGGAGCTCGCTGATTCGATGCTGGCGCTGCGCCTTGGAAGCCATCACCGCGCTCCGACTGCAGCTGTGATGACCTCGACCGCCTGATGGATCTCCTCGTCGCTGATGAGCAGGCTCGGGGCAAGTCTTAGGGCCGTGGGCGTGATCGCGTTCACAACGGCACGGGTGCCATGGGTGCCGTCCAACAACTCAGCGGCAACATCGGCTGCGACCCGCCCCGCGGGCAGGTCGAGTTCCACGGCGATCAGCAGCCCTGCACCCCTGGTGCCGGCCACGCCTGGAACGCTTTCGAATGCCTCCGCGAACAGCTTTCCGGCCCGCTCGGCACGCTCCGGTACGTTCTCGGCCTCCATGACCGACAACACTGCTCGTGCGGCTGCGGCGGCCAGGGGTTGGCCGCCATAGGTGGTGCCGTGGTCGCCCGGCTCGAACACGGAGACGTCCTTGCGGGCCCAACAGGCACCGATGGGCACGCCGTTGCCGAGCGCCTTGGCCATCGTCACCACATCGGGCCGAACACCGGCCCGCTGATGTGCGAACCACGCTCCGCAACGGCCGAGGCCGGTCTGCACCTCGTCGAACATCAACAGGATGCCCCGGTCGTCACAAAGGGCTCTGGCCTCCCTGAGGTACTCAGCAGAGGCGGGGTTGACGCCACCCTCACCCTGCACCGGTTCCAACAACACCGCCGCCACGGTGTCATCGAGCTTGTGCTCCAGATCCGCCGCATCCTGCCAGATGGCGTGCCGGAAACCCTCGGGCAGGGGTTGGAATGCCTCGTGCTTGGCCGGTTGGCCGGTTGCATGGAGGGTTGCGAGCGTACGGCCGTGGAAGCTGCCGAACGCGCTCACGACCACGTGGCGGCCGCGGCCTCCGAAGCGCCGAGCGAGCTTGATGGCTGCCTCATTCGCCTCGGCCCCCGAGTTGGTGAAGAAGACCTCTCCCCCGCCGCCCACCAGTCGGTCCAGAGTGCCTGCGAGGGCCTCGTTGTGTTCGTTGCCGAAGAGGTTCGACACGTGCACGAGCCTCGTTGCCTGCTCGGAGAGCGCCTCGGCGACGGCCGGGTGGGCATGGCCGAGGGAAGTCACGGCAAGGCCACAGAGCAGGTCGAGGTAGTCGTTGCCTGCGTCGTCTACCAGCCAACTCCCATGGCCACTGACGAAGGTGACGGGCGCCGGCGGATAAGTGTTCATCAAGTTGGAGGGCCCTGTACGCGGAGCTGCGTCGGGTGACCAGTCGGTCATGACGGCCCGTCTTCCACAGCTACGCCATCCGAAGGTCCGGCGACCATGGTGCCTACCCCGGCGTCGGTGAACAGCTCCAACAACAACACGTGTGGCAGACGTCCGTCGATCAGGTGCACGGACCCGACCCCCTGCTCGACGGCCTCGGCACAGCCGGCCATCTTGGGAATCATGCCGCCCGTGATCGTGCCGTCGGAGATCATGTCGCGGATGCCCTTTGTGTCGACCTCGGCCACGAGTGAATCGTGGTCGTCAGGATCTGCCAACAGGCCCGGCACGTCGGTCAGGAACATCAGCTTCTCGGCTCCGAGTGTTCGGGCAACTGCGGTGGCCGCGTCATCGGCGTTGATGTTGTAGGTCTGCCCGTCGTCGTCGACCCCGATCGTTGCCAGCACCGGCACCAGGTCCATCGCCAGGGTGCGTTCGATCAGCTCGGGATGCACCTCGGTGACCGCTCCGACGAATCCCAGCTCCGGGTCATGGGCCTCGGCCTTGAGCATGGAGGCATCGGTGCCGGACAGACCCACGGCAACGGGACCGTTGGCGTTGAGCGCCGTCACGATGTCGGAGTTCACCTTGCCGATCAGCACCATCTGGGCGACCTCGAGAGTCTCGGCGTCGGTGACCCGGCGACCCTCGACGAAGGTGGACTCGCGCCCGAGGCGATTCATCCACTCGCCGATCTGTGGACCCCCGCCATGTACCACGACCGGGCGCATGCCGACGCGGTGCATCCAGACGATGTCGGATGCGAAGCTCTCGAACAGCTCAGGCGATGTCATTGCGTTGCCGCCGAACTTCACGACGACGACTGAACCCCGAAAACGTTCGATGTACGGCAGGGCCTGCAACAGCACGTCCACTGCCACGGTGGGGTCCTTGCGAGGGTCCACGGCTTCGCCCGTGTCACTCATGGGTACAGCCCGGCGGTTGTGAGGCCCGTGGCCTCGTCCAGGCCGAGCAACAGGTTCATGTTCTGCACGGCCGCTGAGGAGGCGCCCTTGCCGAGATTGTCGATCGCCGCGATCGCCAGGATTGAGCCGGTGCGTGGGTCCCAGCGTGCAGTCATGTGAATGGCGTTGGTGCCGAGGGTCGCCTTGGTGGACGGCGAACGCTCGGAGACGACCACGAACGGCTCACCTTCGTAGAAGTCTCCCATCGTGGCCAGCAGCGACGCTGTGTCCACACTCGCGGCATCATCGGCCGGGGCGGCGGTACAGGTGGCGAGGATGCCGCGGTTCATGGGCACAAGGTGCGGCGTGAACAACACGGTGGCGCCCAGGTTCATCTCCATCTCGGCGGTGTGACGATGCGAGAGGAGTCCGTAGGCACTCACGTCCTCGTCGACTGCGCAGAACGTCGTGTTGGGCTTGGGAGGCCTGCCTGCTCCCGAAACCCCGGAAACTGCGTTGACCACGACCGCGCCCGTGTCGAGCAGACCCGCCTTCACGAACGGTGCCATCGCCAGGCTGGCGGCTGTCGGGTAGCAACCCGGGTTGGCCACGGCCTCGGTCGCCTCGATCGCCTCCCGGTGCAGTTCCGGCACGCCGTAGACGAACCTGTCGAGCAGCTCCGGACACGTGTGCTCTTCGCCGTACCACTGCTCGTACGAGGCAGGATCCGCCAAACGGAAGTCGGCCCCGAGGTCCACGACCTTCACCCCCGAGGCCAGCACCTCGGGCATCAGGGACTGCGATGCTCCGTGGGGCAGGCCGAGGAACACCCCGTCGACACCGTCGAGCAGCGATGGCTCCCAGGCAGCGAATTGCTGCGATGGATAGGCGGCAGCCAGGCTCGGGTAGAGATCGCCGATGTCGTTGCCGGCCTGCGAGTCACCCGTGGCGAATCGAATGTTCAGGTCCGGATGGCCCGCGCAGATGCGCAAGAGCTCGGCTCCGGTGAATCCGGACGCCCCGATTATCCCGATGTCTGCCATTTCCCAAGCATATCAACAGTTCATGCACACCACTGCATGACTTTGCATCGACTAGCCGCGCAAGCTTGCTCCGTGGGTGGACTCGACGGACTCGATGATGGCCGCTCGCAGCTCCCCGACCTCTGAATCGGTGAGCGTGCGGTCATGGGCACAGAAGCGGATCCGGTAGGCAAGCGAGCGCTTCGAGTCGCCGAGGGAGTCCGAGCGGAAGACGTCGAAGAGGTCGACCTCCTCGACCTCATCACCACCGGCGGAGCGGATGGTCGCCACCACAGCTGCCGCGGGTACGACCTCGTCGACAACGAATGCCAGGTCGATGTCGCTGGAAGGGAACCGGCTCACCGGCGACACCTTGGTCACCGCCTCCGCAAGCCCGAGCACGTGAACCATGTCCAGCTCCAGTAGGGCAACTCGTTCATCGATCGAGTAGGCCTCACAAACGGCAGGATCCACCTCGCCGACGACCCCCGCCTCGCTTCCTGCGATCTCGACGACCGCACCACGCCCGGGATGCATACCGGGAAGCTCCTCCGCCCGAAGTGCGATCGGACCGGAGCCGGCGGCCCGGACCACGAGTTCCAGCAGTTCCACCGCCTCGCCTGCCTCGGCGCCGGCAAGCACGGCTGTGGCGAACTCACGTTCACCTGTGAGCACCCGGCCGAGGGTGGCGGATGCCTCGACGTCGATCACCAGCTCCCCTGGGCCGAACAGACGCCCGATCTCGAACAGCCGCACGCCGTTGGTGCGCCGTGCGGCGTTGTAGGCAACGGACTTGAGCAGGCCCGGCCGCTGGGAGGTACGAAGGACCGATTCCTCGGCTGCGAGCGGATTGGCGATGCGGAGGCCGTCGGCGGGCAACCCCGCCCGCCCCAGATCACCCGGCGCCAGGAACGGCATCGGCATCGCCTCTGACAGCCC
>JBPCTP010000216.1:0-8978 GCA_051011615.1 Microthrixaceae bacterium
CATCGCGGAACTCGACGTTGTCCAACCCCAGCGCTGCCGCCGTTCCTTGTGCCTTGGCCAACATCTCAGGTGTCATGTCGACTCCGAGCACCGCTCCCTCAGCGCCCACCAGCGCGGCGGCGACGAAACAGTCAAAGCCGCCGCCAGAACCCAGATCAACCACCCGATCCCCCCGTTGGGGTAACTGTCTGCTGAACGGGTTCCCAACTCCGGAGAATGACTCCACGGCGCGATCCGGCAACGAATCAACGACGTCCGGTTCGTAGCCCAACATGGCGGCCAGCTCCCGGCCCGTGTGGAAGTGGTACGAGGCGTCCGGGAGGAGCGCCACGTCGCGGTACTTCTTGCGAACGTCTGCCCGCAGAGCCTCGACATCCACCGGGATCAATTCAGCCACAACACCACAATCTACAGGTGCGCAAGTCAGGGGAGGCGTCGGAACAGACCGTAGAGAAAGTCCTGCGATGCGCCCGCCGGCGTGACGTGATGAGATTCCACGAACTCGATCCCTTCGAATCCATCACCCAGGAAGTCGATCATCGCGGACTCGTCGTAGCGCTGCACCGGCAGCCCGCTGCACCCCTTGGGGCCACTGGGCGAGAAGGTCGCGATCACTGCATGCCCGCCCGGCGCGACGCTCCGACGGACCGCGCCGGCATATCTGTTCCGATCCTCGGGCGCGACCAGGAAGTGAAGCACCGCCCGGTCGTGCCACAGGTCGAAAGTCCGCCCGAACTCATGTGTGGTGACGTCACCAACCACCCAGTCGACGTGCTGGGCTCGTTCGCCGAGGCGCTCCTGGCACTGCGCCAATGCGCCCGCCGCCAGATCGAGGACGGTGAGGTCTGTGTAGCCCGCGCGGAGGAGGACATCGACGAGTCTCGAAGCGCCGCCACCGATGTCCAGGATCGAAGCATCACGGTCGGTGACGCTTCGGATGAGTGCCAGTGACTCTGTGGGTTCGGCCTGGAACCAACTCACGTCGTCGGGTGCCCGGTCGGTCCACAAGCCGTCCCAATGGGCCTGCGACATGGCCACAAGCTAGTCGTGGGGGACTGTGGCTATCGAGGGTGGCTCCGGCGGAGGCTCGCACTTGTGGAGTCAGGACCAACGACGGCCTCTACATGGCGGCGAGTATGGCGATTCGACCGTTGTAGGCCCCTGCGAGTTCACGGAGCCGGGTGCTGCCAAGACCTCACCCACACAGGTCATGCTGTGCTCCTAGTTAGTCAACGGCGCGTGCGGACACCGACGCCATGAACTGGGCCAGAGCGTCGTCGGCGATTCGGTCGTCGAGGGGAACCTTCTCGAACAATGCCGCCATGAGAAGCGGTCCCATGAGCAGCGTCATGGAGCGCTGGATGTCATCGACCGCGGATTGCGGCAGGACGCCCTCTTTCACCCCGAGGCGGAGCACCTCCGCCATGGAATCGCTCTGGTCCTGGTTGACCTCGGAGTTGAGCTCCCGTAGCTCCGGGTGCTGCACCTGCAACTGCAGCAGTGCGGGCAGCAGCCGGCGCCACTTCTCGTCGCCGAGCGTGGCGACCATGCTGCGCATGAGGCTTCGCAGGGAGTCCTCGAAGCGGAGGTCCTCGGGTGCGGTCAGGTTCGGGGCGCAGCTCTGGAAGACCTGCGCCACGAGCTCGTCACGGGTTGACCAGTGCCGGTAGATAGTGGACTTGGCCACGCCTGATCGCTCCACCACGCCGTCCACGGTCAGAGCGTCCGGCCCGCCCTCGACGAGGAGGTCGGTGGCGGCCGTCATCACCGCCTCATGGGTTCTGCTGATTCGGGGGTCCATCACGGTTCGTCAAACATCCTTGTGACCAGAGTCTCATCTTGACGGGTTGCGGTCACATCGAAGTAATCGTACTGTACCGTATCGTAGCAGTACGGAACGGTACTGTTCCAAAGACCGGAGCCAAGATGAGCATGGAATCACACACCGAGTACCGACCCGACCAGGTCCCCGAGGACGGCGTGGCGGACCCACGCCAGCGCAGGGCGATCCTCTGGGCCATGTGCATCGCCCTGATGGGCGTGGTCGCCTCGGTGTCGGGACTGAACGTCGCCACCCAGGAACTTGCAGTCGAGTTCGGTGCAAGCCAGAGCGACGTGCTCTGGATCATCAACGGCTACACCATCGCCCTGGCCGCGCTGCTGCTGCCCATCGGGGCCATCGGCGACCGATACGGCCGCAAGAAGGTGCTGATGGTGGGCCTGGTCGTGTTCGCGCTGGCCAATGTCGCCGCCGCGTTCTCTACGAGTGTCGCCATGCTCATCGCCCTGCGGGTCACAGCAGGTGTCGGTGCGGCGATGATCATGCCGGTCACCCTCTCTGTCATCACCTCCAGCTTCCCCGCCGGGGATCGCGATCGAGCCGTCGGTGTCTGGGCCGGAGTGGCCGGTGGCGGCGCCATCCTCGGACTGTTCGTGTCCTCCGCCGTGGTCGACTACCTCAGCTGGCCGCTGGTGTTCGCGCTGCCGGTAGTACTCGCGGCCGTCTCACTGGTCATGACCATCCGATTCGTCCCCCACTCCAGTGAGCACCAGGTCGGCCGCTTCGATGTCGTCGGATCGGTTCTGTCGGCACTCGCGCTCGGCATGCTCGTACTGGGCATCCATGAGGGCCCAGAGGTCGGCTGGACCGCCACGGTCACGCTCGTCGGGTTGGTCGTCGGCATCGCATCGGCGATCGGGTTCGTGTTGTGGGAACTCCGCCAGGAGCACCCGCTGCTGGACGTCCGGGTGTTCGGCAACCGGATGCTCGGCTCCGGCTCGACCGCACTGCTGGTCACCTTCGCCATCATGATGGGCCTGTTCCTGGTGCTTGTTCAGTACCTCCAGGTGGTGCTTGGATTCTCCGCATTGAAGGCCGCCGCAGGGCTGCTTCCCATGGCCGCGGTGATGATGCCCCTCTCCGCCATTGCTCCGCTCATCTCCCGCCGGGTCGGAACCCGCGCCATGTTCGTGGCCGGCAGCGGCCTCATCGCAGGTGGTCTCGCAACCATGGCGACCATGGCCAGCGTCGAGAGCGGCTACATGTCGATCCTTCCCGGGCTGCTCGTGCTCGGCTCCGGTGTCGGCGTGGTCATGACCCCGGGCACCACCGCGATCACGGCCTCCCTGCCCCAGGAAGAACAGGGTGTTGCCTCGGCGCTCAACGACACCGTCAGGGAGTTCGGCGGCGCGATCGGCATCGCGCTGCTCGGCAGTGTCATGGCAGCCGGCTACAGCGCGTCGGTGAGTGACGCAACCACCGGCCTGCCCGAAGAGGCCGCAACGGCAGTCGAGGAGGGAATCGGAGGCGCCGTCGTGGTCGCCGGCCAGTTGGGCCCCGATGGTGTAGCGGTCATGCAGGCAGCGAGGGCGGCATTCATCGACGGATGGCAGCTCTCGATGTGGATCAGTGCCGGCCTTGCCCTGTCGGTCGCCGTTCTGTGCGCGGTGTGGACCCCCGCACGCGGCAGCGAGACGGAAGCGGCGACGACCATGGAGGCCGAGGGCTCGGCCGAACCGGTCCCGGTCGCCTGAGGCAGCAGAGACCCTCCCGCATTGCCGCGGAATGATCCGCCCGCGGCAATGCGCACGCTCCTGTTCGCCGGTCGGTGAAGCGATCTTCGAGCGATGACGCCCCGGAGGTATCCGCCCCGGGCCGTCACAGCCCCAACAACGGCGAACGTCAGGCCTGTGACATATTGAGTTGATGGCTGACCATCCGACACACCACGGGATCGACCTGTTCGCGGGCGACTTCTACGCCAACGAACCTCACGAGTACTACACGTGGATGCGGGCCAATGCGCCGGTCTATTTCGATGAGGCCAACAACGTCTGGGGCATTGCCAAGTACGACGACGTCAAGGCGATAGCCCGCAACCCGAAGTCGTTCTCGAGTGCCGGAGGGTGCGTTCCCGGCATGGGCCCGATGCCGATGATGATCGACATGGACGACCCTGACCATCTGCGTCGGCGGAAGATCGTCAACAAGGGATTCACGCCTCGTCGGGTTCACGATCTCGAAGCCAAGGTCCGCGCTGTTTGCGACGAGATCCTCGACTCGGTCCAATCACAGGGCTCATGTGACCTCGTGCGTGACATCGCCGCGCCGCTGCCGATGATCATGATCGGAGACGCGCTCGGCGTCGCGCCCGAGGACCGCGCCGATCTGCTCCGGTGGAGTGACGACATGGTGTCGGCCCAGTCGAACTCGGCCAGCGAGGGTGCGCTTCTGGCAGCCGCTGATGCGTTCGCCGAGTACCAGGCGTATGCGGCCAAGGTCATCGCCGAGCGGCGCAGCAGGCCGGTCGACGTCGATCTCATGTCGATTCTCGTGCACGCTGAGGTCGACGGCGACGCCCTCGACGACGAGGAACTCGTCCAGGAGTCGCTGCTGATCCTGGTCGGGGGTGACGAGACGACACGGCACGTCATCTCGGGCGGAACCGAACAACTGCTGCGCCACCCCGACCAGTGGCAGAATCTGCGACAGCGCCCTGACCTGTTGCCCTCCGCGGTGGAGGAGATGCTCCGCTGGGTCACGCCGATAAAGACGATGTCGCGAGTCGTCACCGCCGACATCGAATTCGGTGGACAGCAGATGAGGCAGGGTCAGGAGCTCGTGCTGCTGTACCACTCCGCCAATCGCGATGAGAGCGTGTTCGACTCGCCGTTCGACTTCGACGTCCAACGAGATCCCAACGAACATGTCGCGTTCGGCTTCGGCACGCACTGCTGTCTGGGCGCGAGCCTGGCCCGGCTCGAGGTCCGGGTGATGACCGAGCGCCTGATCGAACGCATGCCCGACCTGGAGTTGGCGGGCGACACACCGACGCGTCCGGCGAACTTCATCACCGGCTTCGAGGCGATGCCGGTGCGCTGGTCGGTGTAGTCAAGGGTGAGTGCTCCCTGGAGTGTCAGCGCTCGGATCACGTATCCGGGGCGGGGATCGTCTCCTCCACAAATACCCGTGTGATCTCCCCGGGGATGGACGTCACATAGAAGTCCCGATCGAAACCCGGGGTCGGGAACATGCCCAGCGAAGGCGCTCCGGTCGTCGCGCGCCCGCGTTCCTCCCCAGTTTCTATGGACACGAGCACTGCTTGCGAGCGGTCCTCATCACCGCCGAAACGGGTCGGCCAGGTTGCGTCTTCCAGAACGAGCTCTCCGGTGTCGGCGTACACCATCATCTGCATGTAGTTCCGGTAGTCACGGCGCCACAACCGTTGTGGATCGGCACCCGACTCGAAGCGGTGTGCCGTCACCCCACCGTTGAGGGAGTCGTAGTGGACGAGGATCTTGCGGATCGGGTCGTAGAGGGGAGGGCCGGGATTCCAGGCGAACGGTGCGTCGAAGTCCTCCACGATGTCCGTCGCCCCAAGCGGTTCCAGGCCGAACCGGAAGGCACGCTGAGGCGCACTTCCCGGTCGCATCCAGTTGGGCGGCCGTCCCATGTCCATCAACCAGACGCTTTCGTCGGCGATCGACGTGTCCCACGCATCGGACTGACCGCCGCCCTCGACCAGGTAGCTGCGGCGCCAGCTCGTGTCGAGCTCCAGCATGCCGGCTGAATAGCGGATGCGGAACACCTCGCCGGGGGTTGTCGAGTACAGGAACTCCCCGGAGCTCGAACGGTCGCTGGAGATGCGGCCCATGCACCGCTCCGGCAGTTCGAGCGGCTCACCGAGAGGCTCCAGGTCTGGGGCCAGAAGCACGAACTGCGCCCTGTCACTCCGTCGGAAGCCGAGGTTGCGCACCACCAGGTTGCCGTCGGAGAGGATCACCAACCCGTTGTGAGGAGCGTCGGCGGGCAGCTCACGCTTCCCAATCAGCCTGCAATGGGCGTCGAGGCGGAATACGTTGCGGCCGTTGACCGCGTACAGGTCTCCGTTCTCGTGTGCAACGAGCGCACCGCACCAGAGCCATCCGCCACCGGGGAGTTCATCGGAGCGCCGCAACGTCCGGAGCGTCTTGGGATCAACCTGCTCGACCCATCCGGAACTCGGTCCAACCGATCTGTGAACCGGCGGTAGCTCTCCCTCGGCCAGAGATGCTCCGCACAGCAGGTAGAGCTCGCCGGGAGCACGACGAACCAGCATCACCGCCCACCCGCCGGTGGATCGGACTACCGAACCCAGGCGCTCTTGAGGCCCCAGCGACAAACCCGGCGACGAAGCCACCTTCTGACGACGGGGCCCTCCGCACTCAGCGGGCCATGGGCAGTCGAAGTAGCCGGCGATGGATCCACCGGAATCCAGGGTTGTCATGACCGGCATCATCTCAGAAGCAGTGCCGACCAGGTGCTCCCGCGTGCATCTGCTGGGTGCCACTGGTGCAGGCCGCGGGCCTGCGAGGTCTGTGTGTGGCGCCTCGGTGAGGACCATGGCGTCCGCGCAGGCAAGAATCGGGGCAGGGGAGCCGCATGGCGCGGCGTCGACACGCGCATCAGCTGAGCGCAGGCCGAACCAGCACACCGCATCAACGGAGAGAGAAGCGATGGGATTCATCCAGCCGAACCTTCCGGTCGTGGATCACGACACCTGGGACCAAGAGAGCCGCCAGGAGCGGATGAAGCCGATGGCGAGGCACTTTGCCGAGCACGGATTCGGCTCGCCCGACGTCATCGTCCTCTTCTACTTCCTGAAGATCGCGCTCTA
Organism: Microthrixaceae bacterium; assembly: GCA_051011615.1. Taxonomy (GTDB): domain Bacteria; phylum Actinomycetota; class Acidimicrobiia; order Acidimicrobiales; family Microtrichaceae; genus JBPCTP01. The sequence goes on from JBPCTP010000216.1 coordinate 6,657, forward strand.
TGTCCTGGTCGGCTGGCTGATGGTGCTGTCGACTCCGGGTATCGACGGGTTCTTCGACTTTGCCAGCTGGTGGGACAACCCGGCGGCGTTCTACAAGTTCGTGCTGTGGACGATGTTGTTCGAGGTACTGGGTCTCGGCTGCGGGTTCGGACCGCTCAACCTGCGCTTCATTCCGCCCATGGGGTCCTTCCTCTACTGGTTGCGGCCGGGCACGATCCGGCTTCCGCCCTGGCGGGGTCGCATCCCGCTCACCGGTGGGGATTCCCGCACAGTCATCGACGTGATCCTCTACGCCGGGTTCGTCATCTCCCTGTTCGTGGCGATGTGGGGTGCCCTCCCTCGGACGCAGGTTGCGGTGGTGATCGTGTTCCTGGTTCTCATCGGACTACGTGACCAGGTCATCTTCCTCGCTGCTCGTGCAGAGGTCTACGGTCCGTTGGCGCTCACGTATCTGTTCGCGGTCAGCGACCAGCTCTTCGCGGCAAAGCTGGTTATGTTGGCGATCTGGTGGGGAGCGGCGCTGTCGAAGTGCAACAGCCATTTCCCCTTCGTCGTCTCCGGCATGATGAGCAACAGTCCGTTCTGGCGCTTCGGCGGGATGAAGAAGAAGCTCCACGAGGACTTCCCCGACGATCTGCGGCCATCCAAGTTGGCTTCGGGGCTGGCTCACGGAGGCACGGTCGTGGAGTTCGTCGCCCCAGCGGTCCTGCTGTTCAGCAACGGGGGCTGGGTCACCACGACCGCTGCGGTCGTGATGATCCTGTTCCACCTGAGCATCATCTCCAGCTTCCCGATGGGTGTGCCCCTCGAGTGGAACGTGTTCATGATCTGGGGCGTCCTCACACTGTTCCTCGCGCACCCCGGAATCGACCTGGCGGCCGTGTCCAACCCGTGGCTGATCGCAGCGATGATGGCCGTGATCCTCTTCTTCGTGATCTACGGCAACCTCGTTCCCGAAAAGGTCTCCTTCCTGCCGTCGATGCGCTACTACGCAGGCAACTGGGCCACCACGTTCTGGTGCTTCAAGGGTGATGCCATCGATCGCTTCGACCAGAACGTCACCAAGGCGTCGCTGATGCCACACCAGCAGCTCGAGCAGGTGTACGGCAGCGAGCAGGAGGCGTCGATCCCACTGTTCATGGGCTACGCGTTCCGCGGCTTCTACACCCACGGCCGGGCCCTGTGGACCCTGGTGCCGAGGGCGTGCGAGGGTGACGACGAGGACTACCTGGTGCTCGACGGCGAACTGGTGGCCGGCACGAGCCTCGGTTGGAACTTCGGCGATGGCCACCTCCATGACGAGCAGCTGATCGAGGCGCTCCAGCGCCGGTGCAACTTCCAGCCCGGCGACGTGCGGGTCGTCTTGATGGAATCGCAGCCCTTCCACGACCGCACCCAGCAGTACCGACTCATCGATGCTGCCACCGGTGAGTTCGAGAGCGGCTACGTCAGGGTTGATGACCTCGTCGACTGCCAGCCGACCGACAACAACGTGCCCATCCACGTGACCAACGGCGCCGACAGGTCGTGACCGAACAGCTCGACGCCGTTGTCGTCGGTTCGGGTCCCAACGGCCTCGCCGCTGCGATCACGCTGGCCGCCCGCGGCCACTCGGTGACGGTGCTCGAGAGCTCGGACACCCTCGGCGGTAGTGCGCGCAGCGGCGAACTGACGGTGCCGGGCCTGGTCCACGACCTGTACTCGGCAACGCATCCGTTCGGAGCCGCGTCACCGTTCTTCGGATCCCTGCCCCTGGCCGAACACGGCCTCGAGTGGGCATACCCCGAGATCGATCTGGCGCACCCGATGGATGACGGCAGCGCAGCTGTGATGGTGCGCGACCTCGATGAGACCTGTCGGGGCCTGGGCGCCGATGGACCTCGATGGCGCCGCGTCTTCGGGCCGCTGCTGCCCGGCTTCGACGAGCTTGCCGGTGATGTCCTCGGCCCGGTCCTGCGATGGCCCGACCATCCGCTGTTGATGGCACGCTTCGGCACGCGGGCGGTCCTGCCCGCCACCGTGCTCGCCAGGGCATTCACGACCCCCGGTGCACGGGCTCTGTGGGCCGGGTCGGCCGCGCACGTGTTCCAACCGTTGTCGCGACCCATGACCTCGTCGGTCGGGGTCATGCTCACCGCGGCCGGTCATGTCCACGGTTGGCCGGTGGCCAAGGGTGGCTCGGCCGCGATCACAGCGGCCCTGGTCTCTCTGCTCGAGTCGCTCGGCGGAGCGGCGGTGGCCGGGCATCCGGTCCGCTCGCGCGCAGACCTGCCGGCCAGTCGGGTAGTGATGCTGGACACAGCGCCAGGCGCGGCCGCGGAG
>JBPCTP010000217.1:0-6007 GCA_051011615.1 Microthrixaceae bacterium
CGCCACCAGGCGCGCCCGACCATTGCTTCGCGCGGACCAGATCTCGGCATCGTCGAGGGAGTCCACCGAGGCCCAGGAGTCCGGGTCCCACTGCCAACGCCGACCCAGCGCCGACTCGTAGAGCGCCGAGAACTCCGGTGAGGTCCAGGTGTCGCCATGCACGCCGTTGGTGATGTGAGCGACCGGCACCTCCGGATGGGGAACACCCGGCCAGAGTTCGGAGAACATCGAGCGGCTCACCTGTCCGTGCAGGTCGGACACGCCGTTGCGTTGTCGGGCCAGACGCATGCCCATGACAGCCATGTTGAAGCGATCCTCGGCCTGCGGTCCCTGGCTGCGGCCGAGGCGCATCAGGTCGTCGATGGTCACTCCGCATTCCTCTGCCCATCCGGAGAAGTACTTCTCGATCAGCGGGCGGGGGAAGCGGTCGATGCCTGCGGGCACCGGGGTGTGTGTCGTGAACACCGACCCGGAGCGCACGGCCTCGAATGCCTCCGCGAGGGTCAGGCCGTCGTCGGTCACCAGCGAGCGGATCAGCTCGAGGCCCAGGAACCCGGCGTGACCTTCGTTGGAGTGGAACACCAACGGAGACTCGCCGAGTGCCCGCAGTGCCCTGACCCCACCTATCCCGAGCAGAATCTCCTGGCGAAGCCGGTGTTCGACGTCGCCGCCGTAGAGCCTGTCCGTAACCAGCTGGATCTCGGGCTCGTTGTCGGCGACGTCGGCGTCGAGAAGGAACAGTGGCACCCGACCGACCATCGCTCGCCACACCTGCAACACCGCCGGTCGTCCGGCAAGCTCGAGTTCGACGCGCACGTTCTCGCAGTGTTCGAGGGCAAGCGCATGCGGATCCAGGTCCGCGAATCTCTCGTGTTGCCAACCATCGACGGAGAGCTCCTGGCGGAAGTAGCCGTGTCGGTAGAACAGCCCGATCGCGACGAGTGGCACGCCCAGATCGCTGGCTGCCTTCACGTGGTCGCCCGCCAGCACTCCCAGCCCGCCCGAGTACTGCGGGATGGCCTCGGAGATCCCGAACTCCGGGGAGAAGTACGCCACGCTGCGACCATCGGGCCACGAAGCCTCCGACATGCTGCCGTTGAACTGACCGAACCAACGCGGTCCGTTCGAATAGGTCGCAAGTTCCTCCGCCGTCGATCGCAACTGCTCGACGAAGTCTTGCTGATCGCCGAGCTCGTCCAGCCGTGATGGCTCGACCGAGGCCAGCAGCTTGCGGGGATCGTGCCGGCAGCGCTCCCAGAGATCGGGATCGATCCGTTCGAACAGTGCCTGCGTGTGGCGATCCCAGGACCACCGGAGGTTGGCCGCCAGGTCTTCGAGCGCGCGGAGGCCTTCAGGCAATCGCGGACGGACGGTGAAGCTGCGCTGCGCCTTCATCCGTTACGAGCGTAACGGCGATCGGACCATCCGGGTTGCGCATCGCCACCGGAGAACTCGCTCAGCACTGGGGTTTGTACCCGGGGGCCTGCGCTTATCGCTCGAGGGGGCCCACAGGTATCCTCGAGATCTGATGCGGACCATCGTCGCGGCCCTGGCCGCCCTCCTACTGGTTGCCACGGTACCCGGCTGCGCCATGGCCCAGGATGGCGATGGCGATGGCGACGGCGGCAATGGCGCTGACGACTCTGGTTCGGACGACACCGGCACCGACGACACTGGCCGTGGCGGTGGACTCGACAGCGGTTCGCGTGATGAGGGCGAGACCAACCAGCCCGAGGGTCAGGTTGCCTACATCGACCCCGAGGGACAGGTGCTGGCGGGCATCGGCGAGGCCACGCCGGCTGTCGTGGGTGCCTTCGCAGCGCTGGGCCCCACCGGGCAAGGGGCCGTTGCCATATCGCCCACCGCCAGTGCGCTCGTGTACGTACGCTCCGATGGGGCGCTGGTGCAGATCGAAACCGATGGCGCCGATCCCGTGGTGCTCGCAACGGATGTGGCCCTCGATGCAGTCGGGGTCGAGCCCGTCGTCGGATGGAACGGCACGGGAGACCGAATCGCATACATCGCTGTCGGAACAGAAGCCGAGGTCTCCGATGCTTCCACCCGTGGGCGCAGTCGGGACGAGGGCAGCTTCCTGGCGCCGTTGCCTGACGGTCCGCTGGGCAACGTGCTGAAGATCATCAATCGAAGCGGCGACGTGGTCTCCACCATTGGAGACCCGTCCCTGCGCTCCGTCGTGGGTGTCAACTGGTCTCCCGCCGATCCGGTGATGGTGGTGGACACGGAGATCCCCGGATCCGACGACCGCTACACCATGTCCATCGCGGCGGAGGGCAACGAAACCCTGGCGCCCACGACTCTCTCTGTGGACGAACCTGATTTCGCGCCGGACGGGTCCTATGTGGTGGCGGTCGGGCCATCCAAGGGACTCAAGGAGCTTGTGCGGATCGAGCTGGACAACCTCGACCGCACCAACCTGGTCGTGGACGAGGAGATGTGTGGCCCCAAGGTCTCTCCGGATGCCACCCGTATCGTCTACGGCGGGGGCCCCAACTGTTCGCGTTTGATGCTGATTTCGGCCTCCGGTGGTCGGGCTTTCGACATCACACCGCTCGACGCCCCGGACACGACCAGCTTCGGAGTCGCCGAGCTCGGTTGGACCACCGATGGTCGCTTCGTGAGCTACCCGAACTGTCAGAGCATCGCCGGCACGTTGAACTGCGGCGGTGCGTCGAAGTTCATCGAGCCCGACACCGGGCGAGTGCTCGACGGCCCGGTTGCGTTGACCGTTGCGCCCATCGACCGTCCGCTCATCCAGGACGTCTTCTTGGACTTCGTGATGCGCGGTCCACTCGATGTGTCCCACTCGTTCCTCATCAGCGCCGAAACGCAGGGTCAGCTCACAGATACCGAGAACGGGGGTTTCCTCGAGGCGATCCTGGTCGACGGTCTCGCAGAGATGGGCTTCAAAATGACCGCCGGTGACAACGGGTTCGTCACCGGCACGATGGAAATCGACGACCCCGAGGCCGGTATCAACCGAACGTTCACCATCCTGGCCCGAGCGAACCTGCTCGGTGTGCGCATCGTGCGACTCTCGGGAATCTGGATGAGCACGAGTGATCTGCCGATGGCCACCGGCGAGTTCGTGATGGCGATCCGTCGACGGTGACCTCCAGCGGGCATGATGGTCCGATGGACGACCGCAATCTCGCCCGCTCGATCGCATTCGGCAGGATCCTGTTCGGACTTCTGATGCTGTTAGCTCCGCGCAGGGTGCTCGCCCGTTCGTTGGACCGCTCCGAGGGTGACACGGCGATGTTCGTGTGGCTGGCCCGAAGCTTCGGCATCCGCGACATCACGCTCGGCGCCGGAGCGCTGGTCGAGCTGTCCGACCCCGAACCTGACGCACGTTGGGTGACCGCAGGTGCGGTCGCCGACACAGCGGATGCCGCCGCGGCAGTTGTGTGGCACCGCGAGCTCGGGCCTGCCGGCACCGCTGCCACACTGTCGCTTGCAGTTCCAGCGGCCGTCGGTGGCTGGAAGGCAGCATCGGGGTTGCGGCCGCTGTGAGCCCCACTCGGTGCACGTAGACACGACGCGATTGGAAAGATCCTGGACAGCGTCACCTTCTCCAACGAACTGAGCACACTGCTGGCGCCGTACCTGGCCGCACAGCGCTGGTACGACGCGGTTGCCGACCCCGAGGTGTCCATCCGCCGGGTTGACACGCTCCGCGACGGGTGGCCGAGTCTGCTGTGGGTGTTGGTGGAGGTGCGGAGCCACCGCGGAAGCGGTGACCCGAGTTGGTACCAGTTGCTGCTCGGCGCGGATTCCGAGGAACCAGTCGAGCTACCCCCTGCTTCCCGGCTCGGCGCAATGCCGTCTCCACGTGGGTCGGCCTGGCTGTTCGATGCGCTGGCGGACGAGGAACTGGCACTTGATTTCGCGAGGGTCGTGGATCCAGAGGGGACGTTCGCCGCGGTGCGGGCCCTTCCCGGTGATCACATGAACACCTCACTGGTTCTGGACGAGTCGTACCTGCTGAAGGTGTTCCGCCACGTGTACAACGGACCGAACCCCGATGTGGAGGTGACCGAGGAGCTGGGGCGCATCGGCTACCAGGGGATATCCGCACCGGTGGATGTGTGGCGACGGGGAAGCACCGATCTCGCCGTGTTGCGTCGGCTGGAGCGAACCCGAGGCACCGGCAGGGACCTTGCTGTCGACTCGCTTCGCGAGCTGGTCAACAGCCGGCTTGCGCCCCGCGACGGAAAGCTGGACTTCGCCCAGGAGGCCGAGGACCTGGGTGCCGAGGTGGCGAGCATGCACGTGGCGCTCGCGGAGGCATTCGGTACGCAAGCGGCCGACGGTGCCGAGATTGCGCGAGACATGGTTGCGCAGTTGCACCGGGTGACAGAAGGGCAACTGGACACGGCTCGCATCGAGTCGAACTACGAACGACTGTCGACTGCTGAAGACCTGGGTGCGGCGATCCGGGTGCATGGCGCCCTGCGTCTCGGCAAGTGCCTTCGGATCCGGCGCTCGTGGTTGCTCGTCGACTTCGAGGGTGAGTCCGGACGGTCGCCCCAGGAGCGGCGTCGACCTTCGTCGCCATTGCGCGACGTGGCTGGGATGACCCGCTCGTTCCACCGGGTGGCATCCGAGGCCCTGGGCGAGGTGGAGGTCCCCGATGAGGAACTGCGGGTATTGGCGGACGCCTGGGCCGAACGAAACCTGAATGCGTTCCTGTCCGGGTACGCATCGGTCGACGAGGTTCACCGCCTGTTGCCCGGCACCCGCGCCAGTCGTGACGCGCTCCTGAGCGTGTTCGAACTCGACCGTGCGGTGTACGAGGTGGCGCACGACCTCTCACACCGGCCGGCTCTGGCGGATCGACCCACACAAGCCGTGGAACGCCTCCTCGCCGATGACGGCACCGAGCCGGCCGACGCCGAGGTGGACGCCGACCTGCAGCGTCCGTTCCCAACCGACGATCCCGGCTCCCGGTAACCACAGAACGGGGCGTTGGGCAGTTCGGAGCGGCTTCTCAGGCCGTCTGTGCCACGTTCTCGGCTGGTTGTACCGTGCGTTCGTGGAACCCGCCACGCAGACCCACTGCTACAAGCACCCTGATCGGGCCGCCGGCGTCACCTGCCAGCGCTGTGACCGCCCCATCTGTCCGTCCTGCATGAGGCAGGCATCGGTCGGGTTCCATTGTCCGGAGTGCGCCGCAGGGCATTCGACCAAGGTGATCTCGGGCCCGGCGGCGTTCAGTTCCGGATCGAACCTGCTGGTCACCAAGGTTCTGATCGGCATCAACGCAGCCATCTGGTTGGCGATGACCATCACGGGCCAGAGCGCAACCGGTGCCGCAGGACCGATCTTCGAAAACGGAGCTACGTTCGGCCCGTTCATCGCGCAGGGGGAGTGGCACCGCCTCGTATCCGGGGCGTTCCTGCATGCCGGGTTCCTCCACCTCGCGATGAACATGTTCCTGCTCTGGTTGCTCGGCCAGGTGCTCGAGCCGGCGCTCGGCAAGGCCCAGTTCGTTGCCGTCTACTTCGTGTCCCTGCTCGGCGGTTCGCTGGGCGTGATGCTGCTCGACCCTGGTTCAGCGACGGTGGGCGCGTCGGGTGCGGTGTTCGGGCTCATGGGAGCCCTCGTCGTGTTGCAGCTTCGGGCCGGCCAGAATCCCTGGCAGAGCGGTATCGGGACATTGGTGGTGTTGAACCTGGTCATCACCTTCGCAGTACCCGGAATTTCGATCGGAGGCCACCTCGGAGGCCTGGTGGCGGGCGCAATATCAGCACTGGCCGTCGTGCCACAGGCCGCCGCCTCCCAGCAGGGCCGCAGTGTCGCAGTGCTGGCGCGTGTGGGCAGCCTGATGGCTTTCGGCGTGTTGCTCGCCTGGGCTTCGATCGTCGTGGTCGGCAACGAGTTTCCCGGGCTGGTTCCCGCCTGAGGGCCAGGAATGCCGACACGATTGGTGTGCCCGGCAACGTCTCCGTTCGTCGGTCTGAGGTAGCGGGCGGGCTCAGCCGAGGGC
>JBPCTP010000218.1:0-4129 GCA_051011615.1 Microthrixaceae bacterium
GCCTGACTCCTTGGGATTGTCGAGCGCAGCAGGGTCAGAATCGGATGTGGACTGGTTTGTCAGCGGTGGCGCGACAAGCGATGCGCCGCCGATCGACGGGATGTATTCGACGATGATCTCGGGGTCACTACCCGTCTCACTGCTGCTGTACTTGACGACATCAGATGAGCCGCCCGCGATGACGAAACTGGACGGCAACACGCCACCAAGCGCACCGACATCGAGGGTGTACTCCACCCATGTCTCATCCGCCATCGGCGAGGAGGACGTCTGGAGCGGCGTGGCTCCCGCGGGCCATGGCTGATCGTTCCAGGTGATGCTGTTCTCCGCCCAATCCCCGCTGACCGGATAGACGTCGCCTGCACCGCCCGGGTCCTTGACGAAGAGGCGCAGTTTCGCTGAAACGAGCGTTCCGGTGATGCCACCGTCGTCGAACCGTACGTAGCTGCGTCGATCGCCTCGCGAGTGGGTGCGCACATGGAGGCGGTTCGAATTGCCGTAGTTGCGACTGGCCTGGCGTGAGTCAACGCGGGCATCTTCCGTCGCGATCAGGGTGACGATCTCGTTCTCCGGTGGCGGGTCATCGACCTGGACGAGCAAGGTGTCCGCATGGGTGCCGAGCGGGTCGGCCGCATCGGTCACGGTGACGGTGACGAGGTAGGTGTCGGCGCTGTCGTAGGTGTGGGAGCCATCGACGCTGCCGCTGCCGGCACCCTGGGTGAGTGCGCCGGGCTCCGAGGTGCCGTCGCCCCAATCGATCGTCGCGGTATGGGTGTCGGCGGTGCCGGCATCGGTGAAGGTCGCCGGGTCGAGCGAGACGACCGCGTCGACGAGGACCGTCTGGCCGGCGCCGGCCTCGACGACCGGGGCGACATCACCGATCGTGAGCGTGGTCGTCTCGGTGTCGGTGTCGTCGTCGCTGTCGGTCGCGGTGAGCGACAGCGTCCAGGTGCCGTCGTCGGTGCAGCTCACCGTGGTGGTGGCGACGCTGGCATCAGCGAAGGTGCACATGCCCGGTGGGGCGTCGCTGCTCCACAGCAGGGTCGGGGCGGGACCGTCGGGATCGTCGGCGTCGCCGCTGATCGCGACCGCGCTGCCCTCGTCACCGCTCGCGGGTGTGAGCGGGTCGACCACGGGTGGTTCGTTGGGCACCGGTGGCGGGTCGCCACCAGGTGGGTCGTCGACCAACGCAGCTCCGATGTCCACGATGCCGCAACCGAAGTACTCGGCGTAGCGAGGATCAGACTTCGGGATCTGGGACGTTCCGACACCGAACCCGTCGGCGGCGTTGCTGCACAGATGGCTGCGGACGTCATCGAGGCGACCGCTGGCACCTTGATCGGCGATGCCGTAGCCCAGCAGCAGCGCCACCGCGCCGGCCACATGCGGCGAAGCCTGTGACGTGCCTGATATCGAGGCGAACCCTGTCGGGGAGCTGTAGAAGCCACTCGCAGGCACGGTGGAAACGATCTGATTCCCAGGTGCCGCGAAGTCGACTTCGGGACCTGTGCAAGACGAGCCGGTCAGCGAATCACCGGTGTTGGTGAACGTCGTCGCGATGACCTGCGCGTACCGCGCTGGGACGGCGACTTCACAGCCAAAGAAGATCTCCCACAGCGTCACGGTGTTGCCGGATGCTGCGACCAGGATCGCCCCGGTGGCGGCGGCTCCCTCCACTGCCAGACGAAGAGTGTCGGATGGTGTTTGCGCGCCCAGGCTCATGTTGACGACATGGATGTCGTTCGACGCGATGCCGTCCGAGTTGAGCGTGGTGATGTGGTCGAGCGCCGCGATGAGGTTGCTGTAGTCGCCGTTCCCAGTGGAGTCGAGCACCTTGATGCCGTACAGCTTCGCTCCTGGCGCCATGCCCCGCATCCCGCTTCCGTTCCAGTTGGCCGCGATGATGCCCGACACGTGCGTGCCGTGACCCCGGTCGTCATGCCAGCTCGCACCTGGGTTGAACGTGTTCAGGCCACCGACGCACTGACCGCTGAGATCAGGATGGCCGCAGTCGATGCCGCTGTCGATGACGGCCACGCGGATCCCTGCTCCGACCTCGCCGGTCTGAGCGTGTGCTCTCACCGCGCCGGTCCGCGGCACGCCCCAGGACGTGTCTGATTCGACATCGAATTCCGCGAGGCGATGATCGAACTCGACGGCCTTGACGTTCTTGCGCCCGCGGATGGACTTCAGCTGGCCCCTCGGCACCGTCGCGGCGATGGCCTTCACGTTCTTGTAGGTGAACTTGATGTTCGCCTTGTTCTTCTGCTTGAGTCGCGCTTGTTCCGCCTTACCGGGCTTGGTCTTGTAGCGGATGATGACGTCCGCCTTCTGGTCCGCGCCCGGCTCGGCAGGGGCAGCTGCGGCGCCGGTCCCAAGTCCGAACGCCATCGAGAGCGTCATGAGTACAGCGGCGATCCGCCCCCTCTGTCCGAGCATGTCGGCAGGCTAACCGACGACGGTCAGCGGCCGACCATATGAAAGGCAAAGCGTTGCCCGGGCGCACCGACCCCCCGAACGGCCTTAGAGGCAGTCGACGTCGATATGCTCGGTCCAGCCGGTCAGTGTCGCGCCTTTGCGGCTCACGACCTGAACCCTGAAGCCGCTTGCCGCGCCATCTGCCATGCCGGTCGCACGCATCTCGTACAGCCCGGTTTCGACTCGGTGATGGCCATCGCCGACGTAGCTTGCCCAGTCATCGCCGCCAAGCTTGATCTCCGCCTTGATGAAGATCCACCGACCCTTGTTGGGGCCGAGATCGAACCAGGCGACGTGCTCCTCAGCTTGACTCCCGATGGCCTCGATGCACTTGGCCCCGTGCGCCCCGATGACGGGAATCGGCTTGCCGGCGAATGCCTCACCAGCGATCATCGGAGACAAGGAGGCCACAAGCGCGAGTCCAAGGGCAGTGATCAGAGCGCGACGAGCGACTGACAGTCGGACGGTTTCGATCATCGAATCAGTTTCTCCATCTCGGTGCTTCCGGAGCGCGGGACGACCGGCCTGATCACTCGACCAGGCCTGCCGCGGTGAATTGATAGATGTAGTTGGTTTCCTTGAGCGCGAGGACGTTTCCCTGGTTTCCTAGGACGTCGTAGGTCATGGCGATGGTCTGGTCCATCACGAGGGCGCCCTGATTTCCGTTGACCTTCACATCCCCGGACGGTAGGTAGATCGTGCCGCGGACGTCCATGCCCAGCGAGGCGTTGCCGTTGATGGTGAGGTCGGCCCCGCCGGCTTCGAAGTTCCGATCCTGGTAGACGATCAGCCCGTTGAACGGTTTGTACCCACCACTCGTCATATCCAACGGCAGAAGATTGATGTTGGCTGACGAGCCATCGAGCACGATCGGCCCGAAGCCCGACTCTGTTGCAGCCGGCACCTCAGGGTTGGGCAGCTCGGTGTTGTAGAAGAGGACGCCCCCGCCATAGGTCGACGTTCCGCTATTGACTGATTGGGTGAGCGTGCCGTTGCCCGTGATGGTGAGGCCGCCCCCGCCGAGGTAATACACGCCGGGCTCCAGCAGGAATGAGCCACCCTGCAGCTTGATGCCGCCTGGATACATGCCAGGAAAGAGACGCCAGGTGGTGTTCGCATAGTTCGATGGGAACTGGCACGTGTCCGGCGTCCCCAGGCTGGCGGGCTTGTTGGAGCCGGGACAGCCATTGGGGATGTTCTTGTTGCTGCCGGCGACCTGGACCGGTGGGGCGGCCAAGCCGGGCGGGCCCACCGCCGGCAGATCCTCCAGCGGGTCCGGCACGATAGGCGCACCGGTAGTGGGATTGCAGTCGAGCAGGGACGGGTCCCCGCCCTGGTTCTGGATGCCGCCGACGACGTTGCACTTGGCACCCGCCGCGGTCACGGAGACGCTGCCACCTGCCTGCCGCTTCAGTGCAGAGCTGGCGCAGTCCGAGTTGACCTGGATATTGCCGTTGGCGACGATCTGTCCGGTGCCAGCGATCTTCATGGCCTCGCATGCGTTGGGCTCAAGAGCGAGGATGGAGAAAGGACCGCCGACGCCATCGAGTGAGGCGGCCGTGGCCGATGAGGACACAGGCCAGTTCAGGAAACCCAGGACCGCCCCCAGAACCGATGGCCTGTTGGTGGAGATCTTCACCTGGATCGCGTT
>JBPCTP010000219.1:0-3283 GCA_051011615.1 Microthrixaceae bacterium
CATTGGTGAAGTCACCTGCGGCTGCCATCACCTGCGGGTTACCATCCAGACCGCGAATTCCCCAGAAGCGATCGAACGCGGGATTGAAGTCGTTGTCGCGGGTGCCACCGTTGCGGGTGTCGTTGGAGGTCAGGCGAATGGAGAAGTCACCCTCGCACTCCTCGTGGAAGCCGGTGAACATCGAATCCCGGACCACCTCGATCGCCTGGGCGTCACCGCCGCACACCTGGCGCGCCCTGCGTGCACCGGTCTCGGCGTCATAGAAGACTCCGGCGTTGTCGGTCGTGGCAACGGCTATGTAGCGGTCGTCCTCTGAGAATTCAAGATCCAGCGGAGTGCCCCAGAATCCGCCGGGTGCTCCGGAGGTAGTGGAGCCGTCGACACCATCGATGGCCTGCATCCGATGCGGCACGGTTGATCCGTTGAGCGTGGAGAAGCTGCCGCCGATGAACACCTTGGAGCCCGTGCTGTTGGCCGCGATCGCGACAACGGTGGAGTTGATGACAGGGTTGAAACTGCCTACGAGGTTCCCGCTCGCGAGGTCGATCGCTGCGGCCCGGGTGCGTGTCTGGCCGGCGATCGTGGAGAAGGAACCGCCGACGTAAAGGCGTGGCCCACCGACCGACAGCGCGTAGACGTTCGAGCTGGTGTTGTTCACGAAGCTCTGGTCGACTGCGCCGGTCACCAGGTCGACCTTGGCCAGCCGGTCACGGGTCTGGCCGTTGACCCGGCGGAACGAACCGCCGACATAGAGCGCTTCGCCGTCTGTGGCCAGGGCGCGGACGATGCCGTTGGTGTCGGCCCTGAATGCAGTGCGCAGAAGACCTGTGTTGGCATCGAAGGCGGCCAGGTTGGCGCGGTTGGCGATGACGTTTCCTGCCTGGTCGCGCACATTGGAGAAGGTGCCGCCCACATAGACGGTGTCGCCGACGACGACGATCGCATGGCCGACACCGTTGAGCCGATCACCTGCAATCGGTGTTTCGTCATAGGACACGGTGAGAGCGCCTGCGTCTGAAACAAAGAGGAGTGAAGCCAGCAGTGCCATCGAAAGCGCGATTGCTCCGAACATCCGCCTGCCGCGCCCGCCGCGCCCAACGGACTTGATCCCCAACAACTTCGACATCCCCAAGACCCTTCGTTTCGCAGCCGACCGTCTGTCGGTTCCTCTCCCATTGCGAAACTACCGAGCAACTGATTGCGCTTCAACCCAAATCTCATGCAATTTGCCGTCAAGGTAGGTCAGGTCCTGCCGCGAGCAGCCCAGTCCCTGCCGCGAGCAGCTCAGATCCTGTCGACGAGGGTGGCTCAGGATGCCTTCGGTGCCGGAAGGCGCTGTTGCAGATCAAGCACCCCGTCGAAGAGGTCGCCTCTCGAGTCAATCCGCTCGATGACGTCGCCTGCCAGGTAGACCAAGGGATGCTCCCCCTCCGCTCCGGCTGCGACCTCGTCCCAGTCGAGTGGGGTGGACGCGGTGGGTTCGGCGCGGGCCCGCAGTGAGTAGACGCAGATGGTGGTCTTGTGGAAGGCGTTCTGTGACCAGTCCACGAACACGCGGCCCGGGCGTTGGTCCTTCGCCATCACCGTTGTGACCCCCTTGGGGTGGCGTTGCTCCAGCAGGGCGCCGACCGCCCGGGCGAAATCCGCGCACTGAGCGTGGGTGTGTGGCCGCGTGCCCGATGCGTTCAGCGGCACATAGACCTGCATGCCCTTGGAGCCCGATGTCTTGGCGAAGCACTGGAGGTCAACGGATTCGAGGACCTCGCGGATCTCCAACGCGAGCTGTGCACATTGCACGATGTTGGTCTTCGGACCCGGATCCAGGTCGAAGACACAAGCCCGGGGGTTCGGCTGGTCCTCAGCAAGCGCCATCGGCGTGTGCAGCTCCAGCGCAGCGAGGTTGGCCGTCCACACGAGCGCAGCTGGTTCATCGAGCAAGCAGTAGTGCACTTCACCGCGGCTGCGGCCCGGGCCCTGGGCTGTGTCGACCCACTCCGGACGGTGTTTGGGGCAGTTCTTCTCGAAGAAGTTCTGCCCGTCCACACCGTCGGGCCAACGCCGCAGGGTCACACACCGGTCCTTAGTGTGACGCACCATCACCTCGCCGATGCGTGCGTAGTAGTCGATCACCTCGGCCTTGGTGAAGCCGGTCTGTGGGTAGAGGACCTTGTCGAGGTTCGACAGCTTCAGTTGGCGGGATCCGACGTTGACCGTGGAATCACTCACGTCTTGCCTAGGCCGACTTGCGGGCCTTGCGAGCAGGCGCCTTCTTCTTGGCAGCCTTGCTGCCCGATCCATTCGACTTGGCGCTGGCGGACTTGGCACGGGCCGAACTGCCGCCCGTCGGCTTCTGGCGGGATGCCTTCTGTGACTTCGATGCACTCTTCGCCGGTGGCTTGACCCCAACGCCGCCTCCATCGCCACTGTCGGCTTCGTCCGTGTCGGCTTCGTGCGTGCCGGCCGCATCGGAGTCGGCTTCCTCGCCGACACTTGGATGGCGACCGCGGGCCTCGCGTGCCTCTGCGACGGACTTCTCGAGCGCGGCCATGAGATCGACCACGACGTCATCCGACGGTGCTTCGGGTCCCTCCAGTGCGGGTGTGGCGCCCGATGCCTTGGCGTTGATCAGTCCCATCAGGTCGTCACGGTATTCGTCGTGATAGCGCTCGGGTTCGAAGTCGCCTGCGAGTGACTCGATCAGCTGCTCGGCCATCTCACGTTCCCTGTCCGTGAGCTCAACCGAGTCGAGGTCGTCGAATTCCACGATGTCCGATGCGGGGTTGAGTTCATCGGCATACACCATCATCGAGAGCATGAGGCGACCGTCCACCGGCCTCATGAGCGCCACGTACTGCTTCGAGCGCATCACGAACCTGGCCACCGCGACGCGGCCGGACTCCTCCAGCGCTTCCACCAACAGGGTGTAGGGCTTCGCCGCTCCGGGGCCCGGAGCGACGTGGAAGGCGCCGTCGAAGTAGACGGGATCGACGTCGTCCAGTTCCACGAACTCCTCGAGATCAATGGTGTGTGTGGCCCGAGGTTGAAGCGCTGCCAACTCGTCATCGGTCACGACCACGTACTGACCCTTCGAGACCTCGTAACCCTTCACGAGCTCGGACGTGTCCACGGGCTCGCCGGTCTCGGCATTGACCCGAAGGTTGCGGACGCGCGCCATGTTCGAAGGATCCAGCTGGTTGAAACGCACCGCTCGTTGCGACACGCCTGAATACAGCTTCACCGGGATGTTGATCAGACCGAAGCTGATGGCTCCACTCCATATGGC
>JBPCTP010000220.1:0-4301 GCA_051011615.1 Microthrixaceae bacterium
CAAGACCGTCGAGCAAGGCGCGGCCACCTCGGCGTGGGCGGCCACCGCGACCGAACTCGGGGCCCACGGTGGCGCCTATCTGGAGGACTGTCATGTGGCTCCGCCGAACGACGACGAGAACGCCACCACCGGTGTGGCCCCGTGGGCTCGTGATCCCGACGAGGCAGTGCGTCTCTGGGACCTGTCTTTGCGCCTGGTCGGCATCGATGGCTGACGCGGCGTTCCGGTTGAGCCCTCAGGCGGGTTGGGACTGAGTCGGGATTTCCTCTGCCATGGTCCGGCTCGCCTTGTCCGCGGCCCGTACGGCTGCGGCGCCGAGTTCCATGATGCGGATGTCGCCAACAGGGCTGCCGCTTCCGCGGCTGCACACGAAGCCGAGGGACAGGTCGCGCGACGGGTCCGCCCACGCTCCGGACCCACCGAAGCCGAAGTGGCCGAACCCGGTTGGGAGACCGCCCCTCGTGGTGAACACACGGTGATAGCCGAGACGCCAGTTCATCGGCATCACCAGCACGTGGTCGCGGCCGCGCCTCTGCACCCGGCTGATCTTGCCCACCGTCTCCTCCGAAAGCAGCCGTTCACCGTCCACCTCGCCCCATCCGGCGAGGGCTGCATACATCTTCCCGAGTGATCGGGCGGTGAAGAATCCATTGGCCGCCGGCACGGCCGCATCCATCACGCCGGGTCCGTAGAGCGCCTCCTCCACATTGCGCGGAGCGAGGGCATTGATCATCCGTCTTGTGTTGATCGGGCCCGGCATCGCCGAGACCAGCTTGCCCATCTGGGTGCCGATCCTGCGTTCGATCGAACGCAACCGCTCATTGCCGATCCTCGGCAGGTTGAGCGCGCTCAGTGGCGCGTCGCGGCCCCGCTCGGCGGGAGGCAATCCGATATGGAGGCCATCGAGGTCGAGTGGTTGGGCGATCTCGGCATCCACGAACGCGGCGATGTCCTGTCCCGACACCCTCCGGATGATCTCGCCGACCAGCCATCCGTAGGTGAGGGCGTGGTATCCGTGGCGGCTGCCCGGCTCGTATGCGGGTTCGGCCGCGGCGAGAGCCTCGACCATGTGGTCCCAGTCGTGAAGGCGTGTGCCGTGGTCTACCAGGCTGCGGATGCGGTGCAGGCCGGCTGAATGGGTGAGCACATGGCGCACGGTGATGTCAGCCTTGCCATTGGCTGCGAACTCGGGCCAGTAGGTGGCGACGCGTTCGTCGTAGTCGACCTCGCCGCGGTCAGCGAGGATGTGCAGTGCCGTGGACGAGATGCCCTTGGTGGTGGAGAAGCACATGGCGACCGTGTCGGACTCCCAAGGAGCATCCTCGG
Source organism: Microthrixaceae bacterium (assembly GCA_051011615.1). Classification (GTDB taxonomy): domain Bacteria; phylum Actinomycetota; class Acidimicrobiia; order Acidimicrobiales; family Microtrichaceae; genus JBPCTP01. The sequence goes on from JBPCTP010000220.1 coordinate 1,327, forward strand.
TGCGGTCACCTCCCCACAGGTCCACCACGGGTTCGCCGCGGTGATAGATGCATACCGCTGCACCGCCGTCGGTGCGCTTCAGCTGGCGCCGGAAAGCGTCCTCGACGGCCCGAAAGTCATTGTGTGCGAAACCATCCACCCTTCCAGTGTGCCTCAAATTCGCACCCGGGTGGCGGGGTCCTGCTGGTAGAAGCCGCTCAGCACACCATAGAGATCCGGCTTCTGTTCGCACATCTGCACCGGTTGGTCGAAGAAGACCTCCGTGGCGACGGCGAAGAATTCGCCTACGTTCACGCCGGCGTAGGCGGACAGCAGCTTGTCGCGACCGCTCTGAAGGTGCTCGTACTCCTTGGTGCACACCTCCACCCAACGGTCGTGTTGCTCAGGGGGCAGCGGCGGTGTGCCGTCGACGACGTCGTCGAGCATGTCGAGCTTGTGGGCGAACTCGTGGAACACCACGTTGTGGCCCCGCTCGGGGTGGCGCGCATCGGCCGCCACGGCGTCCCAGGCGATGAGGATCGGGCCCTTGTGGGCGGCCTGGCCGAGGATCGGCATCGGGGCGTCGGTCATCAGGCCCTGCACCGAGGAGCCGCGCGGCCCATGAAGTACGACGGTTGTGGGATGCACGATGATCGCCCCGACCTCGCGGTAGTGCTCGAAGGTGAGCCCGAGCACCAGCAGAGCGGCCTGGGCGGCGATTACCAGCACCATCTCGTCGTCGAGCTCGAAGCCCTGGGCCGCCTCCCAGTTCTTGCGGTCGATGAGCATGCCGGCGAGGTCGCCGAGTCGCTCCTGCTCATCTGGATCCAGGTGCTGCCAATGGCTGATCCTGGCCGCGAGTGTGTCGCGCCAGCCTTCGGGCAGTGCTTCCTGGGGCGGTCGTTTGCGGAACATGCGAGGCAACTTGATGGCTCCATGTCTACAGCCCCGCGCGCCGACACCAACCGCAGGTCTCTGGCAGGATCACCAAATGCGTTACGCCATCAAGACCGCTCCGCAGCTGACAACCTTCGACGCAATGCTCGAGGTCTGGCAAGCAGCCGACGGGATCGACCTGTTCGAGTCGGCGTGGAACTTCGACCACTTCGAACCGATCATCGACAAGCCGCGCGACGGGCCGTGCTTCGAAGGCTGGACGAGCCTTGCTGCTCTCGCACAGGCGACGGATCGCATACGCGTTGGCTGCATGGTGACGGGCATGCCATACCGCCATCCGTCGGTCCTCGCGCAGATGGCAGCCACAGTGGACGTGATCTCCGGCGGTCGCATGGAGCTGGGCCTGGGCGCCGGTTGGAACCAGGATGAAGCTGACGCACTCGGCATCGAGCTGCCGCCGCTGGGGGAACGCTTCGACCGGTGCGACGAGGGCCTCGAGGTCGTAACCAGGCTTCTGCGAGACGACGTGGCCAACTACTCCGGCGAACACTACACGCTCTCCGACGCCTACTGCGCGCCCAAGCCCGTACAGCGCCCGAACCCGCCCATCTGGATAGGTGGTGATGGCCCCAAGCGCACGCTTCGTGCCGTGGCGCGCCACGCGGACTACTGGAACACGCCCTTCGCGTCTGCTGAATCCTTCGCGCGAAGTGTCGAGATCCTGCATGGTCACTGTTCGGAGATCGGACGCGACCCGGCCGAGATCACAGTCACCGCGCAGTTGATCCATGACCCCGCCGCAGGTGGATCCGCGACTGCGGAGCGTGCAGACGAGTTGGCCGAAGCCGGTTGCGAGCTGTCGGTGGTCTATCTGCCCGAGAGCCACCACAACGCGGCCGAGGTGGAAGCGATCGCGGAGGCACTGTCCTGAACGCTCCTGCAATGAGTTCGGTGGGCCGATGAGTTCGGTGGGCCGATGAGGCCGGTGGGCCGATGAAAAGGGCGGCCGTCATCGGCTCCGGACCCAACGGGCTCGTCGCAGCGGTAACCATGGCGCGCTCCGGTTGGGAGGTCACGGTTTTCGAGGCCTCGGCGCAGGTCGGCGGAGGCACGACATCTGCGGAGTTGACCCTTCCCGGGGCGGTCCATGATGTGTGTTCGGCGGCGCATCCACTAGGCATCGCATCTCCCGCACTGCGCTCATTGCCGCTGGGGGAACACGGTCTCCAATGGGTTCAGCCAGATGCACCTTTCGGCCACGCTCTCCCAGGTGGCGAATCCGTGATTCTCGAGCGGTCCGTGGAAGCAACGGCGGATGGTCTCGGCTCAGACGCAGCGGCGTACACGGCACTCATGGGTCCGTTGGTGGCGAGTGCCGGTCCGCTGGTCGACACGGTTCTCGAGCGCTCACCGGGCGCGATCAGCGGGGGCGGTATGGCTGCGCTCGCCCGCTTCGGCGCGATCGCTCCGCGATCGGCCAAGGCGCTTGCCGGCCGCTTCGGGGGCGGACGTGCCCGGGCCCTGGTGGCCGGACTGTCGGCTCACTCGGTGTTGCCCCTCGACCGACCGGTCACCGCGGGTGTCGGCCTGTTGCTCGGCATGCTGGCCCACTCGGTGGGTTGGCCTGTCGCACGGGGCGGCTCGCAGGCGATCGCCGATGCCCTCGTGTCACTTCTGGAATCCGAGGGCGGCTCGGTCCAGCCGGGTCATAGGGTCGAGAGCCTCGGCGAATTGGACGATTTCGACGTGGTGTTGGCCGACATCGCACCAGTGGCGCTGGATCGACTGGCTGGTGGCCGGCTCACTGCCAAGCAGCGACGCCCGCTGTTGCGCTTCGCCCATGGCCCTGGCGTATGCAAGGTCGACTGGCTCCTCGACGGGCCAATCCCTTGGGCCGATTCCCAGCTCGCACGCGCCGGCACCGTGCACCTGGGTGGCACCTTCGAGCAGATTGCGTTCGCGGAGGCCGAGGCTGCCGAGGGCACCCATCCGCGTTGGCCCTATGTGTTGCTCGCCCAGCAGAGCCTGTTCGACCCGTCCCGAGTCCCCGACGGTGTGCAAGCGGTGTGGGCCTACTGTCACGTCCCCAACGGGTCGAC
>JBPCTP010000221.1:0-6754 GCA_051011615.1 Microthrixaceae bacterium
GACCACGCCCGCGGTCACCGACACGAGTGCCGGGGTTGGCGACTCGACGTCGTCGTAGCCGGCCTCGGTCTGGCGTTGCACCTTGACCGTGCCGCCGTCGACGGCGATTGACTTGGCGAAGGTGATCGAGGGAAGGCCCAGCAGCTCGGCGACCTGTTCGGGCACGGTGCCGGTGTAGCCATCGGAGGACTCGGTGGCGGTGATGACCAGATCGGCTTCACCCGCACGCTCGATCGCCTTGGCCAGCACCTTGGCGGTGCCGAGGGCATCGGAGCCGGCGAGAGCGTCATCGCTGACGAGCACCGCCGACTCGGCTCCCATGGCGAGCGCCGTGCGCAGGCCTGAGACCTCGTTCTTGGGCGCCATCGACACGAGGGTCACCTGGCCTCCCCCAGCGGTGTCGACAAGCTGAAGAGCCATCTCGACTCCGTAGGAGTCGGACTCGTCGAGAATCAGCTTGACGTCCCGCTTGAGGGTGTTTGTGTTGGGATCCAGCTCGCCCGGATCTGCCGGGTCGGGGATCTGCTTCACGCATACGACGACATTCATGCAACGCAGTTTGCCTCGGCTACCACCGGGTAACAAAACCGCCGATCAGGCCGCTGCACCATCACCCGCCGAGCAGGGCCTTGCGAGCTGCTGCGGGCACATTGGTGATGATGCCGTCGACTCCCATCGCGGCGAGGTCGCGCACTCGTTGGTATTCGTCGACGGTCCAGACGTTCACCTCCAACCCTGCCGAATGCGCCGCTTCCACGAAAGCCTCGTCGACGAACGGATCCCACGGATTCACCGCCACGTGGCCACGCTCGACACACGACTCAAAAACCTCCGGCCAGGCCGGCACGTCGAAGACGAGCTGTCCGCTCGGCGGACCATCGAGGGTGCGAACCCGGTCGAGGCTGTCCCGGTCGAAGCTGGTGAGGAGGATCTGCTGGCCGACTCCCGCCGCGCGGCGCGATTCGAGCAGGTCACAGGTGGCGTCCACGACTTCCAGACTCCAAGGCACATCGTCGCCTCCGAGGTCGTCCGGGAGGTTCTTGATCTCAACGTTCACTCCCATTCCCGCAGACACAAGGCAAGCGTCCAGCGCCGTTTCCAGGTCCGGGACGGACTCGGGGCGCTCGTCGGATGGGGTCGCCCACACTGTTCGCCCATCGTGATACCACGCATCGTGGTGGACGATCAGGGTGCCGTCCCGCGCCGCCCTGACATCCAGTTCCACCCAGTCGGAACGCTGTTTCCCCGCCTCGGCAAAGGCCTCCACGGTATTCTCCGGGCACTCTGCGGAGGCTCCCCGGTGGGCGATTATGAGCACATCTTCCCGCTTGGACATCTAATCGAAACTTTTCCTTTACACGGTGAGTGACCACCACTAGCTTGTGTTTGTTCACGGATTCACAAGTTCCCAGCCGCTCGCGGGAAACAACGAAACGTGACCGGATCGAAAACCCACAAACAACAGTCCGCGTCAAACGCGGCCCCACTCTTCCACGGAGGAACCAGTGGCCCTCACATCAAGCAGAAGCCTAGACATCGCAAATGACGACTGGCGGTCCAATTCCGCCTGCCGCGACACGGACCCGTCACTGTTCTTCCCGGTCGGTACCACCGGCCTGGCAGTCGAGCAGATCGCATCGGCCAAGGCCGTTTGCGAGACATGCGATGTGCAGGAGCCCTGCCTCCAGTTCGCGCTCGAGACCAATCAGGACTCCGGCGTGTGGGGTGGCCTCTCAGAAGAAGAGCGTCGCGACATCCGTCGCAAGGCACGCGCTGCCGCAGCACGCCGCACCGCTTCCTGAGCAACCAGACTTCGGGGCCCACAGGGCCCTCCAACGGCCTCCGAAACCGGAGGCCGTTGTCGCGTCCGGGCCGCTATCCATCCACGCACTCAGCGCAAAAGCGCCTCAGCGTCCGGGGGACTTGCGCGCCAGCGGCATCCGTAGCTCGATCTGGGTGCCGGGCCGCGGGCCCTCAGCTCCGGCTGAACCGAAACTGATCGTGCCGCGCAGGTCCTCCACCAGACCCTTCACGATCGACAACCCCAAGCTGGTGCTTGCTGCCGGATCGGCTTCCGGCGAAGGGCCGACGCCGTCGTCGCGAACGACGGCGACTAGCACCTCGGGGTCGTGCGACAGCGTGATGTGAACCCTGCCGACCTCGCCGGGCGCCAAAGTGCCGGGCGGATAGGCGTGATCCATCACGTTCTGAAGCAATTCGGTGAGCACCACTGCCAGGGCTGTGGCCTGTTCGGAGCCGATCTCCCCGGCCCGACCGCTTATCTCGAAGCTGACCGGCCTGTCCGGAGATGTGAGGCCCTCTTCCACCATTCGCACCAGCGGTTTGACGATGTTGTCGAAATCGACTTCATCGGCAGCCGCCCGCGAGAGCGTCTCGTGTACGAGGGCAATCGATCCGATCCGTCTGACGGATTCCTCGATGGCCGCCTTGGCGCTGGGCTCGGCCAGGCGGCGGCCCTGAAGGCGAAGCAGCGACGAGATCGTCTGCAGGTTGTTCTTCACCCTGTGATGGATCTCACGGATGGTGGAGTCCTTCGAGATAAGCGCACGATCTCGGCTTCGCAGCTCGGAAACGTCGCGCAGCAGCACCACCGCACCGTCGACCCCACCATCGAGCAACAAGGGAATACAGCGCGAAACCACGGTCGTCTCGCCGTACTCCACGTCCTCGATGGCAGGCAGCCGCGACAGGAAGGACCTGAAGACACCGTCACCGGCCGGCCCCAGGTTCGACGCCAGTTCTCCGAGGATCGCGCCGGACACTCCGAGGCGCCGCAGGGCGGACACTGCGTTGGGAGAGGCGAAGGTCACCCGTCCGGTGGCGTCGACCAACAACACACCATCACCCACCCGAGGACCACCGGCGGAGAGCACCTCCTCGTCCGGGAACGGAAAGTCGCCGGCTGCGACCATCGCGGCAACCCGATCGAAGATCTCGAGATACGTGCGTGCAAGATCCCCCGGTGGGCGAGCGAGTGCCAGAGGCGACTCCCGCGCCATCACCGCTACAACATGGCCTCGGTGCTTCACCGGCACCGCCGTCACCTTCACCTGCTGACCCAGCCACTCCGAGTCGACCACGTCGTCGATGATCTCGCCGTCGGCCGCAGCACGCGCCACGAGCGGGCGTTGTGTTTCGTCCACGGACCGCCCAACCACGTCCTCCTCGAAGAGGGTCTGACCGGTGTTCGGGCGGATCTGGTTGACCACGAGGAACCGTTGGCGACCCGTTGACTCATCGGGCAGGGGTACGTACAGGAGAAGATCGGAGAAGGAGAAGTCGGCCAACATCTCCCAGCTGACCACCAACCGCTTGAGGTGGCGCGACGCCTCGTGGTCCACCGGCGGCACCACCAACGCCACGTGCTCGGCGGTGAAGTCCTCTTCCTCTTCGAGTTCCACCTCCTTGGCAGCTGCAAGGTCGCCGCGCAACGGTGGAAGGAATCGGGTGGGATCGGATCCGTCGGACCCAGGGCTCGCCTGTTGGTTCACCGCCAGATTCTCTCACCAAGGTCGAGCAGCCCGCGCAGGGAGTGGATGTCCTCGTCCAGGTAGGGAACGCTGAGGGTCAGATCGGGCGAGGAAGCCAGCTCCGATCTCTGTTCAGCCTCACGACGGGCGACCACCTGGTAGTCGAGGAAGTTCTGTCCCATCTCGCCGAGCACATGGGACACATGGGCCTGGTCCGGCTCCGGGTCGCCGAGATCTCCCACAAGGCCGACCGCCAGCTTTTGCGCATCGTTGCGCATCAGGGTTGCCGATTGCTGCGCGTCGGCGTCGAGCAGGAACTCCGGCATCACCTTGTTGAGCACCAGAGCCCCTATGTGATAGCGGCGTTCGGCAAGCAGCTCCAGGAAGAACTCCGCCTCGCGGGCCGGAGCGACCTCGAGGGTCGAGACCACCACGAAACTCGTCTGGGCTCCACCCAGCAACGATGTGACAGCCTCCGCCCGCTCGACGAAGCCGTCGTACATGGTCTGGAACAACATGAAGAACTCGGCGATGTCCTCCAGGAACTGGCTGCCCAGGATGCGGTCGGCGACCGAGTAGAACGGCTTGGAGGCCAGGTTCAGCACCCGCGACTTGTAGGGAGTGATCAGCCAGCGAAGCAGCCGGGACGAGAAGAAGTCCGCCATTCTTTCGGGGGCTTCGAGGAAGTCGATGGCGTTTCGCGTCGGCGGGGTGTCAACCACGATGAGGTCGTAGCGGCCGGAATTGTGGATCTCATACAGCCGTTCCATGGCAACGTAGTCGTGGCTCTGGATGAACTTGCCGGTGATGTTCTGGTAGAGCGGGTTGGCGAGTATGGCCTCTCGGGTTTCGCGGTCCGGAGCGTGCTGGGCGATGAGGTCGTCCCAGGACTGCTTGGTGTCGAGCATCGCTGCCCAGAGCTCGCCCTGGGGAGTGATGCCATCGGCTTCGAACGCCTCGTCGGGGATTCGTGTCTCCACGTTGCCGAAGCGCTCCAGCCCGAGCGCATTCGCCAGCCGGCGGGCGGGGTCCACCGTGAGCACCAGGACCTTTACCCCCAGGTGGGTGGCGGCGGCAGCGCCGATCGCCGCTGCGGTGGTGGTCTTGCCGACACCGCCGGAGCCGGTGGAAACCACGATCTCCTTGGCGGCGCAGAGCTGTTCGAGCGTGTTGCGCTTGGCCATCAGCCGATCTCCTCACCCAGGAACTCGGCGATCCTGCCCGTTGCGCGCACACCGTGGGAACGGTTGAACAGGTAGGGCACGTACACGAGAGGCAAGCCGTCGGGCAGACCCTCTCGTAGCCGGGTCAGGTGTTCGACCCGGCTACGGCGGAGCTTCACGGCCAGATCGGCGGCCTCCAGTACTGCGGCGGTTCCGGACCCCACCTGCGTCTCGAGCGACCCTCGGGCCGGTTCGGAACAGAGTGCGTCGTAGATCTCTTCCTCACCCCGGCCGAACAATTCGGGCAGTACCCGGTTGACGACCACCGACGCGACGTCGATCGAGGTCTCATCCGACAGGCGCTCGAGGAGCTCCAGGGTTTCCGAGACCGGCATCTCCTCGGGCAGGGTGACCACCACCACCCCCGTTTGCGCGGGGTCGGTGAGGATGTCGATCATCCAGTCCGTCTGGGAACGCACAACGCCGACGCGAACCAACTCCGAAATCGCCACGGGCGATCCCAGTTCACCGACGACATGGCCCGTCGCCGAGGCGTCGACGACGACGAGGTCGAAGTTCCGCTCGCGTACCTCGTAGGTGAGCTTGCCGACGGTCAGGATCTCCTTCACACCCGGCGCAGCGGTCGCGATGAAGTCCAGGGTGCGCGCGAGCGGCCCCAACCTGGCCAGCAACGGCACCCTCAGCTGGAGGCTCAGGTACTCCTTGAGCGACTCCTCGGTGTCCATCGCCATGGCATGGAGGTTCTTGCGGACCTCCGTGGGGTCGAACGAAAGCGGCCCGACGCCATAGAAATCCGCCAGGTTGCCCTTCGCATCAACCTCACAGACGAGCGTGCGCTTGCCGCGTGCCGCGGCCAACACTCCGAGCGCCGAGGCGACCGAGGTCTTGCCGACCCCGCCATTTCCGGTCACGAACAGCAACTTGCGGTCGAGCAGGTGCGTTCGTCCGCCGCCGTGTGGCACCGGGTGTGCCGAGGATGTCAGGACGAAAAGCCGATCGAGCGGCCGTCTTCGTCGGACCCGATCTCCACGTACGCGACCTTCGAGGTCGGCACGCCAACGGCACGCCCACGCTTGTCGGTGAGCCAGAGCACGCCGCTGTCGGCCCCCAGGGTCTCGTCGATACTGCTGCGCAGTTCGTCGCGGTCGGTGTCATCCGAGAGCTGAAGATCGATCTCGCGGGGTGAGTAGGTAACTCCAATGCGTACATCCACGAGCGTCATGGTATAGATCGCGTATGCCACTGGAACCATCAGCCGACTCGCGCGCCTTCAACGGTGTCCGGGTGGTCGTGATCGCACACGGTCCCCCGATGCGCGGAGGCATCGCCACCGTGGCACTGGACATCGTCGAGGATCCTGTGCTCAACGAGGAATTCGACGTGGTGTTCTACAACACCTCACAGAACGACGACCAGCGTGGCGAGTTCGGCCTGGAGAACGTCAAGCGAGCGTTCGAACACGCATGGGGCACCTTCAAACTCGCCCGACCCGGGGCCGTCGTGCACACCCACTCGGTGCAGGATCCGGTGTTCGTGGCCTGGCGTCAGGTTGCGATCGCCCTGGCCGCCAGGGCGCGCGGTGCGAGGGTGCTCATGCACAACCATGCGCCACCGCCGTACATGGAGCCACCCGGGGAGTACCGAATCACCACGGCACACAGGCTCGGCTTTCGTTTGCTGGACAAGTTGGTGGATGCCAACATCCTCATCGCCGCGGCCGGGGAACCGAACCTACGCCAGTACATGCCGACCACCGAGTTGCCGGTGATCGCGAACTCGATCGAAGTCGACAAGGTGGTACCCACCACCGCGGACCACGAGCCTCCCGTGGTGCTCTTCGTCGGCGAGATGCTCGAGCGCAAGGGGCTCGTCGTACTCATGGACGCGCTCGACATTCTCGAGGCGCGTGGCGTCACCGACTACGAGCTTCGCATCGTCGGCGACAACCGACCCGGGTTGGACCCCGACAAGGACGCCATGACCGAGCTGGTCACCGAGCGGGGGCGTGCGCGGTCAATGACCGGCCCGCTTCCACGCGAGCAGGTGTACGAAGAGCTGGCGGGCGCGGACGTGTATGTG
>JBPCTP010000222.1:0-3375 GCA_051011615.1 Microthrixaceae bacterium
GGGTAGGGCCGATCCGCGAACGTGGCGGCCACATCTTCGGAGATGAGTACCCCCCCGAGGGGCACATAGCCGGAGTTCACCCCTTTCGCGAAGGTGATCAGGTCCGGCCGCACTCCCCAGTGATCGACACCGAACCACTCACCGAGCCGACCGAAGCCGACCATCACCTCATCTGAGATCATCAGGATTCCGTGGCGGTCACACAGTGCCCTGACACCAGCGAGGTAGCCCTCGGGCGGCACCAGGACGCCGTTCGTGCCGACAACCGTCTCGAGGATGATCGCCGCGATCGTCGCCGGTCCCTCCATGGCGACGACCGACTCCAGATGTGCCAGCGCTCGCTCGCATTCCTCCACCTCTGTGGCGGCACCGAATTCCGAGCGGTACAGGTAGGGGCCGAAGAAGTGCACCGAGCCCGAAACCGTTGGTTCGCTCGCCCAGCGGCGCGGTTCACCGGTGGCCGCGATGGCTGCGGCCGTGGCTCCGTGGTAGCTGCGGTAGGCCGAGAGAATCTTGTGGCGGCCGGTGTGGACCTTGGCCATCCGAATCGCATTCTCGACCGCCTCGGCCCCGCCGTTGGTGAAAAAGACCTTGTCCAGACCGACTGGTGCATGCGAAGCGATCAACTCAGCCGCCTCGGATCGTGTCGAGTTCGCGAACGTCGGAGCGATGGTGCACAACTCCCCCGCCTGTCTCCGTATCGCCTCCACCATGCGCGGGTGTTGGTGGCCCAGGTTGAGGTTCACGAGCTGGGATGCGAAGTCGATCCAGCGATTGCCCTCCGCGTCCCAGAACTCCGCGCCTTCACCGCCGGCCACGGGCACCAGGGAGAGTTGCTCCTGGGCCGACCACGAGTGGAATACGTGCGCTCGATCGGCCGCCACCTCAACCTCGTTGGGGGACAGTCCGCTTTGCGTATTGCTCTGGGCGTTCATGGTGCTTCTCCGGAAGGATCGACTTCGGCAGAGGTTCGCACACGCGCGGCGACCCCGGAGGTGCTGGTTGTAGCCTCCCGGCCATGAACTCCGACTCCGACGCAGAGGTGTTGCTCACCGAGGACGACGGCGGCGCACGTGTTCTCACGCTCAACCGACCCAACGCGAAGAACGCGTTCAACCAGGCGCTCTGGTACGCCCTGGCGGACGCGATGGAGGAGGCGGCACGCGACGATTCCATTCGGTGCGTAGTTCTCACCGGCACCGGCGACGCGTTCTCGGCCGGTCAGGACCTGGGTGAGATGACCGACCCATCGGTGTTCGAGAATTCCGAGCCCGGATACCTGAGGCTGATGCCCGTGGTGGAAACGTTTCCCAAACCGCTGATCGCGGCCGTGAACGGAGTGGGCGTTGGGATCGGCCTCACAATCCTCCTGCACTGCGACATCGCCTTCATCTCCACAGCCGCCCGCCTGAAGGCGCCGTTCATCTCCTTGGGTGTCACCACCGAAGCCTCGGCAAGCCTCCTGATGCCCTTGGCCATGGGCCGACAACGTGCGGCCGAGGTTCTCTACACAGAACCCTGGCTCGACGCCGATGCCGCCGTGGCGGACGGGCTCGCCCTGCGCTCCTACCCCCCTGATGAACTGATGCCCGCCACGATGGACCTCGCCCGCCACATCGGCTCCCTTCCGTTGGGACCACTGATTGCCACCCGAACGTTGCTCAACCGGAGCCGCTCTGATGCGGTGGCCGAGGCACGGCGGGCCGAGTACGACCAGTTCGTGCACCTGATCTCGAAGATGGGTTCCGGTGGTGCGTGAAGCCGCTGATCAGACTCGGACGTGCAGCGTGTTGCTCCCAGGGTGCACTCTGGTCACATGGTTGACCTGACAGTCGCGGCGATTCCGTTCTACTTCGGCACCATGGGCGCGGAGGCTGCGTGGTGGCGAAAGCGTCGAAGCGAGGATGTCGCGTCGCCCGGCGACTACGAACGCAACGACACGATCGCGAGCCTTTCGATGGGAGTCGGCAGCCTGCTGGCACCGATGCTCACCCGTCCCTTGATGCGCAATTTCGACATCGGCAGGGGCAAGTGGCGCAAGGCGGCACTGGGCGTTGCGGGAGGAGCTGCTCTGGTGGCAGTGGCGGCCGACGCCGTGGCACGTGCCAGCGGCCTCGAGCCCGGACGGATCCCGGAGCCAACCGAAACAGCCGGTGAGGAGGCGTCGGAGGGTCGCGGGGAATGGGTTGCGCAATCGCAGGACACGCCCCGCCGGACCCGTCGCGAAAGGATCCGCTCGACTGCCCGACGAATCGGTGGTTCGTCGGCCATGGCCGCGATCGGTGCCACCGGTGCCGTGGTTGCGGGCACCTGGGCGAATCGCACAATGGCGAAGCGGGCTTGGAAACATCGGGTGCTTCCGGACTGGGGATCGGGACCAACGGCCGCCGTCGCCGCGGTGTTCGCATGGGATGCCATCTACTACTGGAACCATCGCATCCAGCACGAGGCTCGATACCTCTGGGCCATCCACGTGGTGCACCACTCGAGCGAGCACTACAACCTCTCCACAGCGCTGCGTCAGCCCGTGGCCGATGCGCTCGGCACGTTCGTTCCGTACTCGCTGATGGCACTCGCCGGATTCAGGCCCGACCTGATCGAACAGGCCCGGGGCGTGAACCTGATCTACCAGTACTGGATCCACACCGAAGTGATCCGGTCCCTCGGCCCGCTCGAGCGGGTGTTCAACACGCCATCGCATCACCGGGTACACCACGGCGCCAACCGTCAGTACCTGGACCGCAACCACGGCAGCATCCTGATCATCTGGGACAAGCTCTTCGGGACCTTCGAACCCGAAGACGAACCGGTGCGCTACGGCTTGACCAAGAACATCGAGACCTTCAATCCGTTGCGCGTCGCCACCCACGAGTACGCGGACATCGTCCACGATGTCGCCCACAGCGACAACTGGGAGGATCGGGTCAGCTTCGTGGTGCGCGGACCCGGCTGGGCCTACGAGCGACGCGAGGAACTGGGATTGGTTCAACCTGCCGGAGCCTCCAGGACCCACGCCGACCACGACCCAGCTCTGACCCCGGCGTGAAGGCGGCCGAAGCCACGAGGGTTCCCGATTCGGCCGACGAGTCGGACAGACGTGCTGCCACGCTCGTGCTCCTCGATGCCGACACGGTTGCGGGGTGGAGACGCTCGGAGCCCTCGCTCGAACAACTCCGACGCGCACGGGCGGACCTGTTGGCCCAACACAGTAAACTTCGTGTCGCAGTGCTCGCGGACCCGTCGATCAAATGGGCACTTCCCGAGGCCGAGCACGAGGACTTCGAACGAGCGATCATCGCGCGTGACCTCGTGTGCGCCCCAGCGGGCACCAACGATGGCCATGACGGCTGGGTTGCCGCTGTGATTGCCCAGGCT
>JBPCTP010000223.1:0-4134 GCA_051011615.1 Microthrixaceae bacterium
AACCTGCACACCGCATTCGGACCGCTGTTCGGACGCCATGACGACCGTGCGACGCCTGTGACCGGCCACCGCCTGGTGACGGGCTTGGTTCCGTGCAACGTGATTCCCGACGAGATCGCCACCGAGCACCCCGAGCGCTTCCGGGCGATGTTGGTCGAGTCGGGCAATCCGGCTCACAGCCTTGCCGAATCGGCGCGTTGGCGCGAGGCGTTCGAGGAACTCGAGTTCTCCGTGGTGATCGACGTGGCGATGAGCGAGACCGCGCGCCTGGCCGACTATGTGCTGCCGGCACCATCGCAGTACGAGAAGTGGGAGACCACGTTCTTCACCCTCGAGTTCCCCGAGAACGCGATCCAGTTGCGCGCTCCACTGCTTGAGCCGGAGGGCGACACGCTCTCCGAGCCGGAAATCCACGCGCGACTGTGCCGTGAGCTGGGCGCGATCACCGACGATGACGTTGTGCCGCTGCGCGAGGCAGCGGAGCGCGACCGAGGCGAGTTCACGGGTGCGCTGTTCGAGGTGGTCGCAGCGAAGCCCGAACTGGCCGGGCTTCTGGCCGTGCTGCTCTACGAGACCCTCGGCGCCACCCTGGAGGAAGGCCCTGCACCTGCGGCCATGTGGGGGCTGGCCCAGCGTGTTGCCGCCACCTATCCCGAAGCCGTGGCACGCGCCGGATTCGCAGGCGGCGAAGAGCTGTTCGAAGCAGTACTGACCCAGCGAAGCGGCGTGATCTTCACCGTCGACGAACCACACGCCACATTCGAGCGGATCGTGCACAGCGACCATCGCGTACACCTGGGCATCCCCGAGCTGCTCGACGAGATGGCCGGGTTGGCCGACGAATCAACAGAACGCGATCCGCAGTGGCCGCTGGTGCTCGCTGCGGGTGAACGCCGTAGCTCCACGGCCAGCACGATCTTCCGGGATCCCGATTGGCGGAAGAAGGATCGAGACGGCGCATTGCATGTGCATCCCGAGGACGCAGCGGCTCTCGGACTCACCGATGGCGACCGGGCCCGGATACTGACTCCGAGCGGTGAAGCAATGGCGCTCGTGGAGTGCAACGACGCCATGATGCGCGGCTCGATCTCACTTCCGAACGGTTTCGGCCTCGATCACCCCGGCGGCGACGGTGACTCCCCGGTGGTCGGCGTAGCTCCGAACGAGCTCACTTCGACCGAGAACCGTGACTGGTTCGCAGGGACGCCGCACCACAAGCACGTGCCGGCGCGTCTGGAAGCTCTCAGCTGAGGTTGGCGACCAACCAGTTGTGCACGTCTGCGCACGCGCCGAGGCGCTTGGCACACCAGTCGACGAACTTCGGCGATGAAACCGACTTGGGAGTGGGTTCGCTCCAGCGGGCCTGAAGGCCCTTGTGACGCAGCAGGTCAGCACGCGGATGGTCCGGGTCGTACGGCTTGGGCACCTTCTTGAGCTCGGCGCCCACCACATCGAGCTTCCGACCCTTTGCCAGCCCCTTGAGTGCAGCCTCCAGCTCTTCACCTTCGGAACCGGCCACGGCTTCACGCCAGCGGTCAACCGACGGGAATCCCATCGCGGTGGCAAACCCAGTGTCGGACTCGCCCATCCGGATCATCAGCATCGGAGCGGTCTTCTTGTCCGGACCCTCCCAGAACCGGAACATCAGGTGGTCCTTGTAGGGAGATGCATCCGGGTTGAAACGTAGGTCGTTGTTGATCGGGGAAATGGAGCCGTTCACCTTCGGCTGACCGACGATGCCCTCGCTGATCTCGCCATGAAGCGCCTCGGTGAGCGCAACCACGAAGTCCTTGGCCGGTTGCGCTACTTCGTTCTGGTATTCGGGCCGGTGCTCGTCGAACCAAGCCTTGTCCTCCGAACCGAGCTGGGTCAGCAACTCGAGCCCATCTGACGAGAATCCGTTGAATGCTTCGGACATGGCAAGAGCCTCGCGCACGTGTGCGACAATTGACGCCCATGTTTCACACGGCCCGCCAACGAGCGGCGCTTCTGTACGGAGGCGCAGCAACCTCCGCCCTGGCCGCTCCCGGCATCAAGCGCCTTCTGTCGCGCGTCATGCCACGGCCCGCAGCAGACGCACTGGCCATCGGTGGTCTGTCCGCTGGGTGGTGGGTGCTCATCTCACGCATGGAGAAGGCCCATCCCTTCCGCGAAGACTGGAACCGCGACCACGGGGACACCCGGACTGACGTGGCGGACCTGGTCGTCTCGGGAGGCGTCGGCCGCTCAGTGGCAGCCGCTGTCACAGCGCCGCTGACGTCCGCGATCACGACCCGCCGCAACAGCAAGCGTGGACCGATCTCCGAGCTGCCGTACTGGGTGCAGGCGATCATCCTCGTACTCGCCTTCGACCTGGGGCACTACACGTTGCACAGGATCATGCACGAGCACATCGGCTGGCGCTTCCACGCACCGCACCACAGCTCGACCCGCCTCTACTGGGGCAACGCCACCCGGTTCCATCCCGTCGAATACGCAATGGACGGGGCCCATGAGTTCGTGACGCTCGCGCTGTTGGGGCCCTCCTCGGATGCCAACACAGCCTTCTCGGTGTTCCGTGGCAGCTACGGCCAGATCCAGCACGCCAACATCGACCTCGACAGCGGAGTACTCAACGAGTTCCTGGCCACCGCCGAGCGACACCGCTGGCACCACAGCACCGCACCCGAAGAGGGCAACTCCAACTACGGCGCGATCGTGGCTGTTTGGGATCGCCTGTTCGGATCGGCAGCAGTTCCCGAACGACCATTCGACGCAGAGATCGGCATCGACGATCCGGACTACCCGACCAGCTACGTCGGCCAGCTCGTCGCGCCCATCACCGGTTAGGCCCGGGTCCGCCCAGCTCGAATGATTCATCGGGCGCCGCGACATAGCAGCGGGGCACGAACGGAAACGTCTCGGTGAGCACGTAGTAGTAGGTCGTGCCGGGGAAGTCCGGCGTCGTGCCCTCCCGTCCGTTGCACTCATCGAGATCGCCCGAGTCCGGCACGTACTCCCAGTCCTCCACGAACGTGCCGTCGTAGTTGCCGCCGGGGCCATCTGTGCCTCCCGGGACATCTGTGCCTCCCGAGACATCTGAGCCGCCGGGCCGCTCCCCCGTCTTGAGCTCGTAGGAGGATTCCAACACCACGACCTCGCTCTCGGCGTCATTGGGTTCGGAGTATCCGTACACGACGTACATGGGGTTTCCATCCGCCGCCCAACCGATCAGGGTCATCTCGTCGCCGTTCACGCCGAGCACGTCGACGAGTCCCTTCGGCACGCCGTGGTAGTGGTACTTGCCATTCGGCTGCACGTGCGCCGTGTTGCAGTCGAAGCCGAGGCCGATTCCCCCACCCAGCGCGTCGTACTGCCAGCCGGAGTTCTCGTCGTTCTGCCAGAACTCAGCAGCCTCGCCCTCGAACACAATGCCGTTGACGGCCACACCGAACATGCCGAGACCGAGATCGGCACCCGTGCCATCGGGATCCAGCCGCATTCGGAAGCTCTGCTCCTGGGGGCTCAGCGCGTTCGGGTTGCCGGTGTTCGGGAACTCGCCGACGGAATGGTCCGGCATCCCGTTCGAGTCGATGTAGCGATACGTGTCGTCCGTGCTCTCCTCGACCCGTGGCTCCTCGGGGAGTTCATCCACATCGACGGTGCAGTCGGCCAGGTCAACTGTGGTGGTCTCCTCGCCGCCGTCCTCCAGCGGTTCCTCGACGAGCGTCGTCTCAGTTGATCCGGGACTCGACGTCGAACTGGACGCAGGGTCGCTGTCATCGCTGCTGCACGACGCCATGACCAGGGCGAGCACGCCGAGGGAAGTGGCGGCCATCGCACGAAGTCCGGGGCTGAGTCGCATGACCCGAGGCTATCGGCGCGGTTCCGGATATCTGCCCGAGGCGCCTCCCCACTACAGTCCGGCGCACCACAGGAGGCAACGTTGGAGATCCTGCACACAGCAAGGGTGACTGAGGACCAGATCGATCACCTCGGCCACATGAACGTGATGTTCTACGCGCAGCATGCACAGGCCGGGGCGCAAACGCTCGCCGCCGAGATCGGACTCGACACACCCGGCAGCCCGGGCACGTTGTTCCAACCGGACCGCTACACCCGCCACCACCGCGAACAGCTGCTCGGCGCCAACCT
>JBPCTP010000224.1:0-2527 GCA_051011615.1 Microthrixaceae bacterium
GGCCGGCACCACGTCCAGCGTCTAGAAGACCGCTTCGGAGCAACTGTTCGCGCTCACACCGAGGAAGTCGCGGCTTGCCTCGACCGCCACAATGTCGAGATCGAACCGATCGAAGAATCGCACATGGCCCCTCGGCGAGGACCTGGTCGCACAACACACTCCAGGTCACACCCCTGGACGAATCTCCTACACGTGGTCCGGTCCTGACTCGCGACGTTTCTTGTTCACGAGCGACACGCTGAGCAACCCCAGTTTCGAGTCGTTGGCGCCACACCTGCTCAATCCGTGCCGCTACGACGGAAAGGCCCGCGATCTCCACGACACGCTGGTGACGTACCGAGACACCGGCAGCGATGTCCCGGTGCCCGGCATCGGCCAAGGCCTACTCCTGGACGGCTCCCGAGCGTTGCCAACTCCTCGACCCTCAGATCGCGGAAGTTGCGTGTCTAGTCGACTAGTCGTCCGACGACCAGGCCAACTCTGGTGAGCATGTCGACGACCGCACTACGCACGCGGACCACGACGCGCACACGTCGGCGCGAGTCCACGTAGTTCAGCAGCTCCACGGGTGTGGCGAGCACCGTCTGCGATGCTCGCCACAAGTGGCATGTTCTCCACCGCCGCGTGGCTAGAGTGCTTGGTGCGGCAACGGCCCTTCTGGCCCTCGACAATCCTGAGGACCTGGCCATGTGTTCGCGGTTCGCTGAGTGCCTTTTGCTTCAGCGCTGCGAACTCGTCGTCGCTGATCGCACCTGAGTCACGGAGTTCCTTGGCCTGGGCGATCTGCTCGGTGGCGCTCTGTCCGTCCGCCTGGGACCTGATGTATTCGTTGAACTCCCGCTGGGACTGCTGTTGCTCCGCAGTCTCGCTCGGCCATGCCCTTGCCTCGCACGATGAGGTACACCAGTACGCCGATCCAGCTGAACACGATCACCGCGAGAATCCACGCCGCCTTGCCCCAGCCGGACATCTCGTGGTCACCGAACAGGTCGGTGAAGATCGTGATCAACAGCCAGAACCAGACCACGAACAGGAAGATCCACATCAGGGACCACAGAACCTATCCAGTGCCGAATTCCTCGAATATTGCGCTATTCGTGGTGTCTCCTTGGTTTTGAGATCGGTGGTGTTCCGGCGCGCACTGCAGCGCGTCACCCTTCCGGAGGGTCGCTGGACAGTGCCGCGACCGCGTCGTCCACCGTGTGGAAGAACATCTGGTCGCCTATGTAGTCGTACACATCATTGGCCCTCAGCGAGTCCTTCTCCGTCTCGGTGAGGCGGCTGATCGCGAACCGGACACCGATCCGGTCGAGGTCGTCCTTGATCAGGCGCAGCTCATCTCCGCCATCGGTGTCGATCATGTCGACCGACTCGAGGTCCGCCACGACCCCTGCCGCCGGCGTCGACCGGGCAGCGACGATCGACTCGATCCTGTTGTGGAACGCCTCGGCATTGGCGAATATCAACGGCGCATCCAGCCTGACCACCTCAACGGACTCGGGCGACGAGGCCGCCGGCTCGGTCTTCGTCGAGACATAGAACCGCTCACCGGGCATCCTGCCGAGGCGGGGCATGCCAGGCCTCGAAGCCCGGTACACGAGCATCGTGAAGGAAGTGAGCACGGCGAGCACGAGACCGGGGAGCAGGTCGATCGCACAAACGCCGAGCAGGGCCACGCTCGCAGCAATGAAGTCCGCCCTGTTCGCCCGGTAGATGCGGCGCATCTCCTTGATGTTGAAAGTGCCCCACACCGCAGAGATGACGACCGCTCCGAGGATGGCTTCCGGAAGCTGCTCGAATATCGGGGTGAGGGCGATGATCGTGACCACGGTGATCACTCCGCAGATGAGCATCGCCATCTGGCTTCGGGCGCCGGCCTCGTCGGCAGCCGAGGAGCGGGACAGACTGCCGTCGACCGGGAATCCGCCGAGGAGTCCGGACCCGAGGTTCGCAGCACCCAGGCCGATCATCTCCTGGTCGTCATCGATCTCGTCTCGATGGCTGCGGGCGAAGTTCTTGGCCGTTCCGAAGGACTCGGCGAACGCGATCAGCACGATCCCGAGTGCACCGCCCGCGAGTTCGAGGAACTGCGACCCGGACACGCTGGGAATTGTGATCGAGGGAAGCGAGGCAGGGATCTCGCCCACGACATGTACCCCGAGGTCCGACCAGTCGAGCAGGTTGGACAACAGGATTGCGGCGAACACCACGATCAGTGCCATCGGCACCTTGTGTCCGAACACCTTCCGGCTGACCAGCAGGATCGCGAGTGCACCGAGACCGATGATCGTGGTCCGCAGGTCTGCTTCCGGTAGCTCCTCGATCACCGCCCAGAGCTGCTCGAAGAAGTTGCCGTCGCCCCCTTCGACGCCGAACAGCTTGTTGAGCTGACCGACTGCGATGACCAGGCCGAGACCGAACGTGAACCCGGTGAGCACCGGCTTCGACATGAACACGCTGATGAACCCCAGACGGAGCAGTCCGGCGACAACCAGCATGGCGCCGACCAGCAGCGACAACATGATGG
>JBPCTP010000225.1:0-4620 GCA_051011615.1 Microthrixaceae bacterium
ATCGGCTCACCGCTCATCGATCCCGCCTGAAGAGCAGCGCACCCGTCGGTACGCCTTCGCCGGAAGTGCACAGCGAGAACTCGGCATCGGGCACCTGATTGGTGGAGGTGCCGCGCACCTGGCGGACGGCCTCGACAATCAGGTTGAAGCCGTGCAGGTAGGCCTCGCTCATGCCGCCGCCACTGGTGTTTGTCGGCAGACGGCCCCCGAGCTCGATGCCGCCGCCGTCGGTGAAGGGGCCTCCTTCGCCGCGTTCACAGAACCCATAGCCCTCCAGTGACAGGATCACGAGGGGGCCGAACGCGTCGTAGAGCTGGGCAACGTCGATTTCGTCGGGGCCCACATCCGCGAGCGACCAGAGCTTCTCGGCACACGCCCACGCGGGACCGCGCAGTGGGTCGTCGCAGAAGAAGTTCGTCATCGTTTGGTGCTGCGCCGGCAGGGACTGTGCCCATGCATGCAACAGCGCCGGTGGTTGGCGAAGGTCTCGGGCACGGTCGGCGGATGTGACGACAACTGCACCTGCGCCGTCGGTCTCGAGGCAGTTGTCGAACAGGCACAGCGGTTCGCTCACCCAACGGGAAGCCATGTAGTCGTCGCGGGTAATCTTGCGCCCGCCCATCACGGCGGCAGGGTTGTTCTTGGCGTGGCTGCGGAACGCGAGAGCGACGTTGGCCAGGTGATCACGTGTGGTGCCGTATTCATGCATGTGGCGACGTGTGAGCATCGCGATCTCGTCGACCGGGCGAAGCAGTCCGTAGGGCCGGCTCCAGCGTTGCTGGTCTCCCCGCACGCGACTGGAGACGCCTGCCCAGGGGCGGCTCGAGCGGCCTCCTCGCTTGCGGCTGCGCCAGGCAACCGCGGTGTTGCACTGGCCGCTCGCCACTGCCATCGCCGCCTGGCCGACCACTCCACACCCCGCCCCACCGCCGTAGGGGACCTTGCCGAAGTACGTGATGTCCCCGAAGCCCATGTTGCGGGCGATGTCGACCTCCTCGGTGCCTTCCATCGAATAGCACGACAGCCCGTCGACCTCATGGGCCCCGATCCCCGC
This sequence comes from Microthrixaceae bacterium, assembly GCA_051011615.1. Classification (GTDB taxonomy): domain Bacteria; phylum Actinomycetota; class Acidimicrobiia; order Acidimicrobiales; family Microtrichaceae; genus JBPCTP01. The sequence continues at coordinate 1,055 of JBPCTP010000225.1, forward strand.
ATCGTCGAGGGCAGCACCGATCGCCCGCAGTGCCAGTACGCGCTCGGATTCCTCGAGCGACTTCGCGAACTCGGTCGTCCCGATCCCGGCGACGGCGGTCAGATCCTTCATGCGGCGTCCGAATCGGATTTCGAACGGGGAGTACGCACGGCCCTATCCACGCACGATCAGGGCGTCGAGGGCGACTGCGCCGTCGGGTCGTACGACGAGTGGGTTGATGTCGAGTTCGGTGATGTCATCCGCGAAGTCCATCGCGAGCTGCTGAATCCTCATCAGAACGTCGACCACAGCGGCCACCTTGGCCTTCGGCCTGCCCCGGGCGCCGGCAAGAAGCTTGGCGCCCCGGGTCTGGTCGATCATCCGGCGTGCCTCGGAGCGGTCGAATGGCGGCACGCGGAACGCGACATCGCCGAAGACCTCCACGAACACGCCACCGAGGCCGAACATCACAACCGGTCCGAAAAGCTCGTCGCGGCTCACGCCGACGACGCACTCGACGCCCGGCTCGGCCAGTTCGCAGACGAGTACGCCGTCGATCCGCTTGCCTTTCGGCGTTTCGGCCTCCGCAGTATCCATGATCTCGGCGAAGGCCGATCGCACCGCAGACTGGCCACTGACTCCGACCTTCACGAGTCCGAGATCGCTCTTGTGGCCGATGTCGGGCGACGCGACCTTCATGACGACGCCTGACCCGGAGTCGAGCTCCTTCGCTGCGCGCGCCGCCTCCGCCGCTGAGGTGCACAACACGTCGCGGGTGACCGGTATCCCGTAGGCGGCGAGCACCTCCTTGGAATCGTGTTCGGAAAGAGCACCCGAACCCTCCACCAAGTGTTCGACCCTCGCCCTCTTGCGGCTCGCTTTCAGCGGCAACTTGTCGAACACGCTGCGGTATCGCTCCGAGAACTCGTGGTGGTCAAACCACGCCGCAGCGGTGGTGACACAATTGGCGAAAGTCCGAAATACCGGGATCTGAGCCGGCAACAGCGTGTTCTCGTACACGTCGTCCCAAGTGGGAGAGCCCCACACCACGAAGATCGCCTTGTCGGTTTCCTTCGCCACGATGGCGATGTCGCGGGTGAAGGCGACCGAGATCGATGCGACTGCACCGGTGATCGGAATGATCACCATGTCAACGTTGTCATCCGCCACGATCGCCCGCAGGATCTCGATGCCGCGCTCATCGGAGCTCGGCGCCCCGCCCGAGTCGACCGGGTTGTTCACCCGCAGGTAGCCGGGAATGTGGCTCCGCAGGACCTCCTGGGTCTGCTGGGTCAGCTCCGGCAGTGACATGCCGGCCTCTGCCACGAGGTCCGCCATGTGCGCACCCGTACCGCCGGAGATCGAGTACACGCACACGCGGCGCTCCTTGGCGCGACCCTCCGGCGGGGCAACGGTGCGGCAGAAGGTGGAGGCGACGTCGGTGAGTTCGTCGAGGCCGTCCACCCTGATCACACCGAGCTGTCGGAACACATCGGAGGTGACACGATCGGAGCCTGTGAGGTGACCGGTGTGGCTCTTGGCCATCGACGAGCCCTCGTCAGTGCGGCCCACCTTCACGCACACGAGCGGCACGCCGGCCTTTGCTGCATGGTCCGCCGCCAGCATCATCGTGCGGCCGTCCTTGAATCCCTCGATGTAGGCAGCGATCGCGCCGGTGGTGTCGAGGTCAGTGAAGTAGCGGGCGAAGTCGGCGAACTCGAGGTCGACCTCGTTGCCCGCAGGCGCCCAATGGCTCATCGCGACACCCAGTTCTTGGGACTGGTAGACGGGTCGGCCCTGGTGGCCCGACTGGGTGATGAGCGCGATTCTGCGGTCACCGAGGTCATCGCGGAAGGACTCGAAGGCGTTGAGGTTCGTGTTGGGCCCGAGGAGATGGGTTTCACCGGTTGCGACGAGATCCTCGAGGCGTCGCTGGGGTTCCTCACCGTCGTCGGTCTCGGCGAACCCGGCAGCGAAGATCACTGCGAATCGAGCCTTCTTCTCCAGCACCGTCTCGAACATGTCGACCGCAGCGCCGACGAGGATCACTGCCAGGTCGATCTCGCCGTCGACATCGAGGATGCTCCGGTAGCACTTGACGCCGTCGATCTCGTCGCGCCTCGGGTTGATCGGGATGACCTCGGCGTCGAACTCCTCGGCCCAGTCGCGGATCTTGCGCCAGATGATGTCGTTGGGCCGCCGGTTGTCCGAGGCGCCGATCACCGCGACGCGGGAGGGTCGGAAGAAGGTGTCGAGGTCCACGTCGCGCAACTCGACGGGCCTTCCGGTGATGTCCGTTCGCGGTGTCACGCGCCGACCCTACCTGACACGCGTGTCAGTTTGCCCGCCAACCCGAGACCCTGCACGCCCCATCTCGCAACCCGAACGTGCTCCCGCGATCACGCGCCGACGCCCTGGGCGTAGCTTTGTTGCATGGGTACCAACGGCACTGCTGCAACCGATTCGCCTAGGTGGGCCGGTGTTCACCACCTGGCGCTGGTCACCGACGACATGGACTCGACCGTGCGCTTCTACCACGGAGTGCTGGGCGCAGATCTGGTTGCGACAATCGGCAGTGACGCATTCAGGCACTACTTCTTCCGCTTCGGCGACGGCCAGACGGTCGCCTTCTTCGAATACCGGGGTCAGCCGGTCGACCACTTCGCCAAGCCGGCCGGGATACCCGACGAACGAGCTTCCCAGTTCGACCATCTCTCGCTCGGGCTCGCAGATGAAGCCGCTCTGGAAGACCTCAGGCAACGCCTCGCCGCCCACGACTGCGAGGTCACCGAGGTCGTCGACCATGACATCATGCGATCGATCTATTTCACCGACCCCAACGGGATCGCCCTGGAAGCCTCGTGGTGGACCCTGGACGCCACTGCCGGTGCACCGGATCATTCGAACGAGCGGCTCTTCGGCGACGCAGACCCGGTGCCGGCCGTTGCGGAGATCGCGGAAGGCGGCCTGCGTTCGACGCCGGACACCCATCTGGTGGACGAACCGACGCCTGCTCAGGCCGGCTGAGTCGGTCGGCCAAGCTGATGGAACTCGACGAAGCCCTCCGGACCACCGGGGCGGTGCGCGACTTCACCGATGTCGCCGTCGACGACGAGGTCGTCTGGCGCATCCTCGACCGGGCGCGGTTCGCCCCCAATGGTGGCAACGCACAATCCTGGAAGGTCGCCGTCATCCAGGATGCCGACATCCGGACCCGGGTGCAGGAGCTGTACGCAAAGGGCTTCCACGAATACTCCGCCATGGGCGCAGCCGGGCTGCGGCCCTGGGCACCCGTTACCGACCGCGTTGCCGAGGCCGAGGCGATAGCAGTGGGGGCGGCGAGGGCAGCTGACGGCGAGTCCGCAGGTGGGTTCGCCGACGATTATCACAGAGTGCCTGTGATGCTCGCCGTGGCTGCGGACCTGCGGCTGCTGGCGGCTGTGGACCGGGACCTGGAGCGGCACCCCATTGTTGGGGGAGCGTCGGTCTATCCCTTCGCCTGGGGTGTGCTGCTGGCCGCGCACGAGGAGGGCCTCGGCGGGGTGATGACCACCATGCCGATCCGCCGCGAGCCGGAGCTGGTGAAT
>JBPCTP010000226.1:0-3105 GCA_051011615.1 Microthrixaceae bacterium
CTGAAGGAAACGCTTCGTCGCAACACCGAAACCGAGCTGGACTTCGGTGAGACCGCCATTGGCACCGGCGTCGTCGATGCCGAAGATGCATACGAGGACCCGAAGTACGACCGCCCACCACAGAGCTACTCCCCCGCAGCAGGCCCCGGCACCGGCATCGTCGAGCCCAGCGGCGCAACCTGGAGCGGCGGCACCTGGAGCGGCGGCACGTGGTCCGGAGCCACCTGGAGCGGCGCCACCTGGTCCGGCGGCACCTGGTCCGGCGCAACCTGGAGCGGCGCAACCTGGAGCGGCGCAACCTGGTCCGGCGCAACCTGGTCCGGCGGCACCTGGTCCGGAGCCACCTGGTCCGGCGCAACCTGGAGCGGAGCCACCTGGTCCGGCGCAACCCGGAGCGGCAACGGCTGGGGCTGACCCAGTCCAACCCGACCACCGAGATCCTCCCGCGACAGCGCCTGAGCCCGCTCAGGCGCTGTTTCGCGCGCCAGGGCCGTCTGCGTCGTGCAGGTGAAGGCACCGGGCTGGCGCGCAAGGACAGAAGTGCTGCCACCGCTGCGGGTTCACCTGCGTGAGTCAGCCGTGTGCACCTACGCTCATCGTCCATGAGGCGCTCCGGTGATGGGTTCATGCGATGTGCTGACGGACACGTGCGATGGGGGATCTTCGGCGCGGCCGGTGTGGTATTCATCGTACGGTTCCCCGACGGGCCGAGGGTCATGTTGCAGAAACGCTCTGCAATGGCACACGAAGGCGGCACCTGGTCCTGCGCCGGTGGGGCGCTGGACGAGGGCGAAACACCGCTCGGGGGAGCGTTGCGCGAAGCCGCAGAGGAGATCGGGACGATTCCAGCGGACGCCACGGTGGTCGGCCAGACCGTGTTCGCGCCGGCAAACGACTGGTCCTACACCACCTTCGTGGTCGAGGTGCCAGGCGAGTTCGGTGCCTCGGTCAACTTCGAAACCGATGCCATTGCCTGGGATGCGCTCGACGAGGTTGAGCGCCGACCGCTGCATGCGGGGTTCGCGGCGGCGTGGCCCGACCTCCGAGCCATCATCGAAGCCGAGTGACCAACAGTCCCTCCGTTGCCGGACCCGGAAGGTCCTGGCTCGGCGGCTCGTACGGGGGCGCTTCGCGGCTGCGGTTCCACCACACGAAGGGGACGTTCTGACCTAGTGCTCTAGCCGCTTCAGGCGATTTGGGCAGACGCTGTGACCAGGAACGAACACTGGCGCCGATGACAGCAATTGCTCGAGCCGAGTTCGCTGACATCGAAGGCGCCAACCGCAGCATCACGAACGGCTAGGGAGGAGCCGACCACATCTTCGGGCGGCGAGGGTCCCAGGCCATCACCGGCGGGAAGAAGGGTGACGGCACCAAGGGCAACTCTGGCAATCAGCCGGCACTCGGGGAACACTGCCCCGACGACATCGACGGTGGGTGCGGCACCGACGTTTGCCGCGGTGGCCGCGGGAGAAACGCGCTGATCAACTTGCAGGAGCTGAACCACCCGAACCAACGGGGTCAGGCGCAGGTGCCTGGCCCCGTTGCGCGCGCCGAACCAGCTTTGAGGAGCCTCGAGGACTAGTCGAGCGGTGGTAGGTCGCCGAAATCGATACTGAAGGGCAGATCGTCGATCGGGTCGTCGTTGGTCTGCACGATCTCGACGGTGGTCTTCTCGGGTTCGAAGATCTCACCGACTGCGAGCATGGCCGCGCCCAGCACCGTGGCGCTCCCGCCACCCTTGGACTTCGGCCCAGGCACATCTTCGGCCGCGGAGGCGACGTCATCGCCATCGTCTTCGGGCGGGGGCGGGTCTGTTGGCTCCAACATCACCACACCATTGTGCCCGTAGCAGCGATCCTTTGCGTCGCGGGAGCGAACGGGCGAACTCAAGTGGACGTGCCGCCCGACTGTTGCAGCCGAGGCGCCAACATCACCAGCACAAGACCCAAGGCAAGGGCCGGCACGAGGACCACCAGCAGTTTCCAGGCTGCGGTGGCCGCACCTTGTTCGAGGCCCGCGAACCTCGCGGCCACGACCGCGGTCACGGCATGGAGGGCCGCCAACGAGACGCCGGAAACACTCAGCCAACGCACGCTTCGACCTGTCAGGCGCGCCACCGGACCAAGGAGAAGCAACGCAAAACACCCCAGCGCGCCGATGGCCGCTGCTTCTCTCCCCGCAGCCCCGGCACCGATGGACCACACGATGAGGCCCACGAACGCCGCTGTACCCGCCGCAGAAGGGCGACCGCCCGCGACCAGCTCAGCCAGCGCAACAACAGCAACTGCGACGCCCACGACCGTGACGTGCTCGGTGTCGGGCACTGCGCCATAAGCGGCGATGGGCACCCACGCCAACATGGCAAGCGTCGCCGCCGACCCGAAGGGCACCCGAGCCTTGTGCACGACCCTCATGGCCGCGAGCACCGCAGCCGCCACCAGCAGACCCAGCCAGGCATCGGCTGCCTTCGGCAGGGCAGCGCCAAACAAGACCGCAGCGAGAAGAACCGAGCCGACGCGCACGAGGATCGGTGCTCGCCAACTCATCAGAACAAGTGCAGTCGCGACGAGAAGGCCGAGTGGCGCATATCCAGTGCCGCCCAACACGGCGGCACAAACCACCGCCCCCACCGTGGCTCTGTCTCCTGTGCTTCGAAGCACGAACGGCAACACCAGAGCAGCGGCCGCGGCGACCGCGCCGGCCAACACCGCCAACGTGTCAGGCATGGGCTACCGGGCAGGCAGCCGACAAGGTGGTCGCTGGGGGCAACCACCGGTTCGACCGCCTAGCGATGGCGTCAATCGCGACGTCGCAGCACCCATGTGGCCATCCCAACCAAGATCAAGGTGAGGGCCACGGTGATCAACAACAGCAGGAACAGCGAAAGAGACCCGTCGACCCACAGGAAGTTCACCTCGACCTTCTGCGTGTTCTGAAACACGAACAGGGCCAGCGCTACGGCGGCCAAGCCACCCAGCACGAGTCGAAAGTTGAGTCCCCCGCCGGACTCCTGGGCTTCGGATTGCTCACTCATCATCCACCTCCTGGATCCGGTGGGCACAAGGTAGTGCACAGCCTCGCTGCTGGTCAGGTTCTCGCAGA
>JBPCTP010000227.1:0-6534 GCA_051011615.1 Microthrixaceae bacterium
CGTCCAAGGTCAAGCAGTCCGAGCATGGCGTGGCTCTGGCCTCCGGGCCGCCGGGTGGTGAGTTCCTCGGCAAGCGGGTGATGACCTCCGACGGCCGGATAGACCTCGCACCGGCCGACTTCCTGGCCCATGCACGCACGCTCGGCGCCGACTACGAGGCGGAGTTCGCCAGCCGTGACCGCCTCCGGTTGATCACCAGGCGTGAGCGTCACAGCCACAACACCTGGACCCACAACGCCGAAACGTTCGTCGGCGGCAACCGGCACACCAACAGGGCGTTCTTGCATCCCGCCGATGCGGCGAAAGCGGGCCTGGCCGAAGGAGACATCGCCGAGATCACCTCCTCCACCGGAAAGATCCGGCTGCCGGTGCAGTTCGACGACGATCTGATGCCCGGTGTCGTCGCCATCCCGCACGGCTGGGGTCACCGTGGGGCCGACGGCCTTGCGATCGCCAGCGAGCATCCCGGCGTGAACGTCAACGAGTTGGCACCGGACGGCGCCGGGGCATGCGAGCCGCTCTCGGGCATGGCCCGACTCACTGCGATCGACGTGGAGCTCTCCCCGGCCTGAGTCGGCCGGTTGGCGGCTTGGAACTCAGGCGGGTGCAGAAAATGGGATGACCATCTCCGTCGGCGCGCGTATGGTTTGTACACCAGAGAAAGGAGGTGGTCCATCACATGAATACCAACGGGACCCTGGAGGTGGCTGGCCGCTGAGCGGCTCGTCGGACCACTTGGTGGAAACCAACCAGACCACCACCGAAGCAGGTGCCGGGACGTCGTCCCGCCCGGTAGCAAAGGCCTGATTCGGAACTTTCCGATTACTTGTTCAGGGGCGGACCCACCCGGGTCCGCCCCTGGCGCGTACAGGCAGCACCTCCTCGGGCCGCTTCAGACCCGTTCGATGAGAATGGCCGGGGCCATGCCACCGCCGGTGCACATGGTGACGAGTCCGACCTGGCCGTCGGTGCGTTCGAGTTCGTCGAGGCAGGTGCCGATGAGGATCGCTCCTGTGGCACCGATCGGGTGGCCCAGGGCCATTGCGCCACCGTTGGGGTTGACCTTGCTGCGGTCGAGATCGAGATCCCGCTGGAACTTCTCCGAAACCGTCGCGAAGGCTTCGTTTATCTCGAAGATGTCCACGTCGTCGACGGTCATCCCGGCACGGTCCAGGACCTTGCGCGCTGCGGGCACAGGCGCGTTGAGCATGAGGGTCGGATCGTCGCCGATGGTGGCCGTGGCCACAACCCTGGCGCGCGGCTCGAGACCGTTGGCACTGGAGTACTGCTCACTCGCCCAGAGCACTGCGGCCGAACCATCCACGACACCGGAGCTGTTGCCGGCGTGGTGCACGTGTTCGATCTCCAGATCCGGGTAGCGACGGTTGATCAACTCGCGGAAGGTCGGATGGTCCTCGTGGCGGTAGTCCGCAACTGCGGGGAAGCTCGGCGGCAACTTGGCAAGCGACTCGGCAGTGGTGCCCGGTCGCGGGTACTCCTCGCGATCGAGCGCGACCGTGCCATCGAGATTCATTACCGGCACGAGGGAGCGGTCGAAGCGGCCCTCGGCGATCGCGGCGGCGGCGCGGCGCTGGGATTCTGCCGCGTGTGCGTCCAGATCCTCGCGGGCGACGCCTTCGAGAGTGGCGATCGCATCCGCGCACACGCCCTGGTGCGACTGTGGGTGTAGTTCCTGGAGGTGGTCGTTCAATGCGCCGATCGGCAACATGCCCTTGTGGCGGATCGACATCATCTCGGTGCCGCCCCCGATGACGAGGTCGTCCATCCCCGACATCACCGACATCGCGGCCATGTTGTTGGCCGTGATGCCCGACCCGCAGAATCGGTCGAGCGTGACTCCGGATGCCTTGGTGTCATAGCCGGCGTCGAGGGCACTCATGCGCCCAAGGTCGCCGCCCTGGGTACCGGACTGCGCCGAGGTTCCCCAGATGATGTCGTCCACATCGGCGGTATCGAAGCCGTTTCGCTCTGCAAGCGCCTCGAGCACCGTGCGGCCGAGGTGCTGGGGATGCAGGTGCGCAAGCGATCCCTTGCCCGCCTTGCCGATCCCCCGTGGGGTTCGACATGCGTCGATGATGAATGCATCCGCCATTTGGCCTCCTGGCTCGTTTGGCTGGTCCCGACGGCGGCGCCTTGGCCGTTGCCGCCCACTACGACTTCTTAGCCTGCGTTCACAAGTCACTCCGAAACCAGAGCGAACTGCAACCCCACCCACTCATGCAAAGTGAGTGGTACACTGTCTCCGTGAATGGGACACACAACGTACTGATGGGAGACCGTGGTCGCATCGTCGTGCCGGCAGAGGTCCGTACTGGTGCGGGTCTCGAGGAGGGCACACCCCTCATCCTCCTCGACACTCCCGGTGGCCTCGTGCTCATGACCCGCGCCCAACTCAGAACCCGAGTGCTCGAAGAACTCGAGGGGCTCGACCTCGTTGGCGAACTACTCTCCGATCGCCGCCGGGCCGCCGAGGAGGAGGACGCGGCGTGAGCGTCGTGCTCGATTCCTCCGCGATCCTGGCGTTCCTGCAGAGCGAAGCCGGCGCCGACTTGGTCGAAGAAGCCATGGTTCGCGACCCCACGTGTGGTGCTGCCACCTGGTCCGAGGTCGCGCAGCAGGTCCGAGCTGCGGACCGGGACTGGGGGCTGGTGCGCGCACTGCTGGAGAGTTACGAATTGGCGGTTGAGCCCGTTCTTGCCGAAGACGCTGAGTGGGCCGCCCATCGGTGGCAACGCGGCGAGGGGCTGTCGCTCGCTGATCGGTTGTGCCTGGCGCTGGGCGAACGTGTCGACGCCGAAGTCCTCACTGCTGATACGCAATGGGGCTCAACCGGCCGCATCCGCCAGATTCGCTGATTGCTGCCGCTGCCGGACCATCGACGCCTGAGCCGCTCCGCTCGACCCCCATCACCCAATGCCCCGTCACTCAATGCCCCGTCACTCAATGCCCCGTCACTCAATACCCCGTCACTCAATACCCCGTCACTCAATACCGTGTCTGATGGCGAAGCGGACGAGGTCGGCCCGGCGGGTGAGGTGGAGCTTGGCCATGGTGTTGGCCACGTGGGTCTCAAACGTGCGCGCAGAAATGGAACGGATGGCGGCACCGATGATGGCGCACAACGGCCACGCCGCGCCGAAGGACTGTGGGTGCGGTCCACCCCAGGCGAGCGAGTCGTTGGCCACGAACGCCAGAGCGAACAGCGGAGCGCCGTGATTCCGCGGCGAACTCCCCTCCCGAGCAGACCTCACGAACCCAGCGTATGTGTCGGACCCGGACTCGAGCCGCTGGTGTCAGCCCTGCACGCCGAGAATCGGCTCGGGTTCCACGATCACGAAACCCCCTGAGGAGAACTCCATCTGGAATGCCTCGCCGGAGCCACGGCCGATCAGGGCTCCCGCGCTCATGGTGGATCGCATCTTCACCTGAAGGTGTGCTGACCAGGCGACCGCTGCGTTGGGATCCACGAGCGTCTGTGCCTCGGAGGTGTCGAGCACGAGCGGCCAGTCAGTGGCGAGGATCAAGGTGCCCGGGCCCGTGAGCTTCACGTTGAAGAGCCCGCCGGCCATCATGGCGCCGGCACCGGCCTTGATGACCTCGATGTCCCAGTGCATGGTGGCGTCGAAGCCCAGCAACGACTTGGAGTTGATGGACATGCCTTCACCCTCGCCGAGGGTGAGGAAGTGCAGCTTCTCGCCGCCATGGGATACGAACAGCTCGCCATTGCCGTCGCAACGCATCAGCTTGAGCCCCTCATTCGTGGCCATCGACTTGAGCTTGCGCTTCACGCCTGTGGACTCATAGGCGAAGTTGACGTCCCCCTGGTAGGCGATCATCGCTCCTCGCCTCACCAACAGCGGCGTCGTTGCCAGCCCGGTGACCTTCGCAACTGCGCGATTCTGGCTGGTGAAACGCCCGGATGTCTCGAGCTCCTGGTTGTCCTTGAACAGGCTCGACGACCGGATCGACTCCGGCATCCCCGCACCCGACCCCTGGGCAGCGTGCGCCTGAGCAGACTGCGACTGGGCGGCCTGCACCTGGGGCGCCTGGGCAGTGGCACCCTGCAACGCGGTAGTGGACATCTGCTCCTGGGCGCCCTGTAGCGCTGCGGCGGCCACCTGATCGTGGTTGGGAGTCTGGCCCGCTCCGTTGTCCCCACCGGCTGCGTGGGTGTGTTCGGTCCATTGGTTGCCGTCCCACCATCGCAGGAGGGTCGAGTCGCTGGGATCGGGATACCAGTTGGGTTCCATAGTTCACCTCTGCATAGAAGACGTTCGCGGTCGCTCGATTTCGCGGTCGAGCGCGGCCAAGTGCATCGGCATGTTGGCGGGCCATGTTGAGGGCTGACCCGATGATGGGGCCGAGACGGTCACAGCATGTGTGGGTGTGAGCCGACCATGAGTGAGGCCGTAGCACGATTGTTCGACCATGGGCCTCAGACTGGTACGAACCTGAGCTGCCTCGCCCGGGAACCCGATTCGTCCGAGTCGCCCGCGACGCGCAGGGAGTTCCGATCCAGCCTCAGACCCTCGGGATGCTCCCAATCCGCCAGGTCCTCCGGTTCGACCGATGGGTGTTGGACCAGGTGGCGGACAAGGGCGCCCTTCAGCGCTTTGTTCCAGTGCGCCACGGCACGAAGCTTCCCGTCGGATCCGGGTGAGAGGAACACCGCTGTCACCTCGTTCTCGCGACTGGGTGGGTCCCAGGCCGCGGCGTGTTCGTTGGGCAGGAGGTTCCACACGGTCGCGCCCCGCTTCAAACCACCCCACAGGTACTCGGTCACTTCCGACCGCCACCAGGACGACAGCTTCGCGAGGTCGGGCAGGGACGCCGACATCTTCAGGCGGTAGTCCGGCACCAGTTCCTGCGGTGACAGCACTCCCCAGAGTCCGGAGAAGATCCGTACCCGCGTATCGAGACTTCGGCATGCTCTCTTCCCCAACGAAGCGGCGTCCAGGTACTGGTAGAGCACCCCGTCGTATCGATCGATCGCCGGCAAGGTCAGGGCGTCGTCGATCGATGAGTTGGAATCGATGGCCCGCACCAGCAGGTCGCCACGCACACCGAAACTCCTCGACAAGCCTTTCTGGTCCCCGGACCGCGCCAGGCGTGTCAGAGAGTCGACAACTCGGAGACGCGACTCGAAAAGCGGATGCGAGCGGGCCGATGCCCCCACAGCCCACGGGTCGCACTCGCCTCCGATGGCTTTGCCCTCCGACGGCGGTATGAGGATCAGCGAATACATGGGCACCGGAGTTGGCACCGTAGTTGTGCCACCCGTGACTCTCAACGCGGCGGCAGGTTAACTCCAGCTGAAGGCCCGGTGAACAATGGGCCACCTCGACCACGGAGTGCGCGATAGGTTGCTCGCTGCGAGGCCACCACCGGACCTTGCGGCAACGAATCCTTCGGGGGATCCAAATGACCAAGAGACTGTGGCGCATCGTCGCCCTTCTGTTTGCAGTGACACTCATCGCGTCGGCGTGCTCCAGCGACGACGACGGTGACGACGATTCGTCGGACGACTCCAGTACCGACGAGGGGACGACGTCCGAGGGCGGCAGCCTGCTCGATGACGTCATCTCCGCCGGCACGCTCAAGTGCGGTACCCGCGACGCGCTGCCCGGCTTCGCGGTGCTCAACGAGGACGGCACCCACACAGGCTTCGACAACGACTTCTGTCGTGCCATCGCCGCCGGCATCCTGGGTGACTCCGAGAGCGTCGACTTCATCGATCTCGAGACCGACGACCGCTTCACGGCGCTCCAGTCGGGCGAGATCGACGTGCTGGTGCGCAACACCACCTGGACTGCCGGCCGTGACGGCACCGAGGGCACCACCTTCCTGCAGCCGAACTTCTATGACGGCCAGGGCATGATGGTCGCCACGGACTCGGGCTACACGTCGCTCGCAGACCTCGCCGGCCTGGTCATCTGCTCAGCCGGCGGCACGACCTCAGAGGGCAACGTTGCGAACGAGTTCGCGGCGCTGGGCCTGGCAGCTCCCGAGGTGCTCTCCTTCGACGACACCGACCTGTTGCAGGAGGCGTTCCAGGCAGGCCGGTGCGACGGCTGGACCTCTGACACAAGCCAGCTGGTCGGCCTTCGCTCGGAGTACCCGGACGGCCCCGAAGCCCTCACCATCTTCGATGGGGTCTTCTCCAAGGAGCCCCTGGCTCCCGGTGTTGTAGACGGAGAGTCAGCCATGGCACAAGCTGTCGACTGGGCCGTGTTCGCCACGATCCAGGCCGAGGAGTACGGCATCACACAGGCGAATGTCGACGAGTTCCTCGAGTCGGAAGACCCGAACATCCGTACGTTCCTCGGTGTCGAGGTCGACGGGGCGGTGTTCAACCCGGGTCTCGGACTGCCGGACGACTTCAACTACCAGATCGTCAAGCAGGTCGGCAACTACGCAGAGATCTACGACAGGAACCTCGCACCGCTCGAGCTCGACCGTGGACTGAACCAGCTCTACACCGACGGTGGCCTTCTCTACTCACCTCCGTATCGC
>JBPCTP010000228.1:0-6664 GCA_051011615.1 Microthrixaceae bacterium
CGACGTTCGCGAACTCGAAGAGACCCTCGTAGCTCTTGGCTACGACCCAGACGAGACCGTGACCGTGGACGAGGAATACACCGCGTACACCGCCGCGATGGTCGAGCGCTGGGAAGAGGACATGGGCGTCGAGGTAACAGGCGCCGTCGCCGGCGGGGCCGTCGTGTTCCTCCCCGGCATCAGCCGCGTTGGTGCCTCTGCATTCGACGTCGGTGACACCATCAGTAGCGGCGACACAGTGCTATCTGTCACCCAGTCCGACCGGGTGCTGGAGTTCACCGTCCGCGCATCTGAGCGAGACTCACTACACATAGGTGACATCGTCTCGGCGCGACTGCCCGACCGGACGACAGTCGACGCCACCGTCGCCACGATCGTGTTTCGCAGCGACGGCGGCATCGATGTCACGGCCCACCCCGCTGGCCCGGTCGGCTTCGCCGTCGACACCATCCCCGTCACGGTCTCCTGGCAAGTGCCGCTTGGTTCGAACGTCCTCACCGTGCCCGCCGACGCCCTCATCCGCACCGACGGCGGGACCTACAACATCGAAGTCCGACGGCCCTCAGGAATCGAGGAGTTAGTCCCCGTCGAGACCGGCCACTCATCAGGCGCGACCGTGGAGGTCATCGGCGACATCACAGAAGGCGACGAGGTGGTCTCACCATCACATCCAGAGAGTCGGGGCGGCCAACGCACTAGTTCCCGCTGACTCGGACGGGGTGTCGCTCTGCAAATGGTTTGCTAACGGCTGCCAGCGTCAGGGAGCGGTGGGGACCCGGGACGGGCCGGCGCTTCGGAGTCGCAAGGCATGACGTCAGGGCAGCGGGTTGGCTTCGTACCACTGGAGGGTTGTCCGGAGCGCGGTGCGGTGGGGTGTGGGGTCGGCGCCGAACGTGTCGGCGAACGCCTGGTGGGACAGAATCAGCGGCCTTTCGAATTGGTCGAGGATCTCTGCGACCTCGCCGACGTCTCCGTTGAATCGTCCGATCGCCCGAACGGCCAGGCCCGAAATGCGAGAGCCGCGGATCTTCGGGGGCAGTCCTGCTACTTCGAACGCCAGCTGCATGAGTTGTCGGTGGGTGAGCGTTGGCGCGGCGGGCAGATGCCAGGTCTTTCCAGGGGCTTCGTCGCGATTGCCGAGGATTGTGAGCCCGTGCGCGACATCGTCGACGAATGCGTACGTGTGGGGCGCATCGATGTCGCCGACGACGCTGACGGCCTTGCCGGCGAGCAGTGGGTAGAAGTGACGCTGGCCAAGGGTTGAATTGAACGATGAGTTGAGCGCGCCCGGTCCGTACATGTCAGCGGATCGCCCGATGGCACCGCGGATGTCCGACGCTGCTAGTGAGTCCAGGAACGTGGCGGCCATGCCGGAGCGCAGGCGCCCCTTCTTCGTTCTTGCCAAGGGGGGTGTTGTCTCGGTCATGGGGTCGGGTCCGGGCTCAAAGCGATGGATCGTGTCGTGGTACACCAACTTGGCTCCCGTTCTGGTGGCCGTCTGGATCGCGGCATCCAACCGTGGCGGGAACAGCTCGTACCAGTCGACGTAGTGCGCGTTGAGGCACAGATACATGACGGTGGCGTCAGCGCACGCTGAGGTGACGGCGTCGGCGTTGGCTCCGTCGATCGCACGCGGAGTCGTGCCGGGCATGTCGTACGCCCGGTTGCCCATGATGCTGTAGAGATCGACGTCGTGACCGGCGGCTTCGAGGATCCGTTCCAGGGAGACGCCGAGGGGTCCGGCCCCCAGCACCACCTGTCTCATGTGTGCGGGTGCTCGTTGAACCACGCAACTGTTTGGCGGACTGCTTCGTCATGAGGTGTGACCTCTCTGCCGAACGCATGCTCGTATTTGGAGCTATCCACCAGCCACGGGGTCGTGAATTGGTAGGCCTTCTCCCTCTTGAGCCGCTTCATGTCCGCGCTGAAGAGCGCCAAGGTGCTCAGCACCATCCCATTAGCCGATCGGATTTTCGGCTTCTGGTCCAGCTCGGCGAAGATCATGTCGAACAGTTGCCGACTGGTGATCGGCTCGGCACTGGGGACATGCCACGCCTGACCCAATGCTTCCTCGCGCTGGCCGAGGGTAACAAGCGCCCGGGCGCAATCATCGGCGTACGTGTAGGTATGGACCGCGTCGAGGTCACCGAGGAAGTTCGCCGCTTTGCCTGCTGCCAGCGGCCCGAAGACCTGATCGCTACCGATCCCGTGTCGAACATTCGGGCCATAGATGTCCGATGCCTGCCCGACCGTGGCGCGCACCCGCCCGCTCCGATGAGCCTCCAAGGCTTGCTCGTTCATCTCTTCGTAAAACTTCGCGCTCTGGCGGTTGCCGAGTATATGAGGGCTGTCCTCTGACATCGGCCCCAGTGTCGGGTCATACATGTAGAGGTTGCTGACGACGACCAGCTTCGCCCCGTACTCAGCAGCGACGTCGATGATGGCATCCTGCTCGACGGGAAACAGGCATTGATAGACCACCCCCGCTCCCTGCAGGACGCGCCGCACATCGTCGATCCGCGCAGCATCGCCTGCTTCCACATCGACCCCGGATGGCACCAAGGCCTTGCCAGTGCGGTTGACGCCCCGGACCTCGAACCCTCGACTCGCGAGCGCCCGGATTACCGCATTGCCGATGCCGCCACTTGCCCCGAATACCACGTGCAACTCCGACACCACGACCTCCATCCCCTAGTGGCCACCTCTAGCCCATAGCTCATCCTGCTCGCGCCTCGCGGGCCCGGCAAGGCATCGGGCGGCATCGAGCGGGGGCGTGGGCAGCAGCGACGCCGGCAAGTGGGGGGCCTGACTGGCATGGACACATGGCGCATAAGCCGAGCCGCCGAGACAGTCAGTGAAACGCGAGCGCGGCGGCCGCCATCTGCTCCAGGTCGATGTACTCGATCTCTTCGACGGTGACGACGACGCCCTGGATTTCGCCGCCGGTGAATCGGCCGGGGCTTGCGTCAGCTGGATCGGTGATGCGCGCGGACGACGCCATTGGTCGCTAGTAGCCACAGACCCGTACCGAGCGGCCAGAACACCTCGAGCGCGACATAGGCGGCTTGGCCGAGAATCACGGCGATGGCGCCGCCGATACAGCACGCTCCGACCCAGCGAGGGACGACTGCGGTCTTGAGGATGACGATGCCCGCGACGAGCCATGCGGCGAAGTTGCCGATCATGGTGATGGCGGCGATATCCCATACGTGGCTTGCTTCGAACGCCTGGTTCATGGCGTCGGGGTTGAGTCCTTCGTCGGTGAACTTGGCCATGAAGACGCGAAACCATGCGATGCCGGTGAGGGCACCGGTGCCGACGAGACCGAGCGCGGTGATGGCGATGCCGGTGCGGACCGCGCGACGTGCGATGGTCAGACCCAGCACGATGAAGGTCGCGGCGAAGAATGGCGCGCCGAGCGACATGACGAGTCCCTCGGGGGCGCTGATCCAGTCGAGCTCACCGTCGAGAGTGTCGATGCCGGCAGCACGGATGAGCGCTGCGGCGAACCAGCTTCCCGGGCCGATGAGCGCCAGTACGGGGAGCGCGCGCCGCCATGCAGCCGCCCACGCCTCCACTCCATCGCGCTCGGCTTGGGGATGAGTGAGGTTGGTGACGGCCATCAGTCCACCACCGTTGTACGCTTGTTCGACCGACGCATCGTAAGGACGACGGCGACCACGGTTGTGACGACGAACAGCGCGGCAGCGATGTTGATGAACGCTGGGGTGTCCCCGAAGAGCCCAGGCAGGACCATCACGGCGTTGACGATCAGCGCCGCGGCGTTGATTCGGAGCGCTCGGCGATTCCCGTTGGGCCAGGCGATCGCGGCGCATGCGACCGACACCATCCCGATCGCGGCGGCGAGTATCAGGAGGCCGTACGGCGGAGCTTCTGCCCCCCAATCGATGTCGGGCGACAGAAACGGCAGGTTGGCGAGGCCGATGGCCGCAGAGAGGGCGAGGCCGGCTCGGACGCTGGCGGTGGGGGGCGCTTCGGTGAGGGTTGTCTGGTTGGTGATGACTGACATTGTTGCTCCCAGTGTGAGGTGACAGGAGCACCGTCTCGTGGTGGCGTGTCCCGAGGCCAGAGCTGAAGCGCCTAATGGTGTCCCGAGAAGTCGGGAAGACGTCGGGAGGTTGTTCCCGGGTCACCGAGGGAGACCACTGTCATGATGGTGTGATGAGCCCTACGTCAGCCATCACGGTCGTCGTTGCCGACGATCATCCGGTTGTGCGTAGTGGGCTGGTTGCGCTGTTTGGCACCATTGCCGAGGTCGAGGTGGTTGGCGAGGCAGCGGATGGCGATGAAGCGGTGCGAGCGGTCGTCGACCATGCGCCTGACGTGGTCCTGATGGATGTCCGAATGCCGGGAACCGATGGGATCGCGGCCACTCGCCAGATCAGGGAGCAGGCCCCCGCCTGCAGAGTGTTGATCCTGACGATGCATGACGACGACGCCACCGTGTTCACCGCGATGAAGGCGGGGGCGCACGGCTACCTGCTCAAAGAAGCCGAGCAGGACGACATCGTCCGAGCCATCCAGGCCGTCGTCGCCGGCGAAGCCATCTTCGGGCCGGGCGTGGCCACTCGTTTGCTGGGCTACTTCTCGGACCCTCCGCCGGTCGACCACGCTGACGACCCGTTCCCCGAGCTGACCGACCGGGAGCGTTCGATCCTCGACCTGCTGGCGCAGGGGAAGCGCAACGCTGAGATCGCGGCAGAACTCTATGTGTCGTCGAAGACGGTGAGCAACAACCTCACGTCGATCTTCGCGAAGCTGCAGGTCGCAGGGCGCGGTGAGGCGATCGTGCGGGCTCGGCAAGGTGGGTTGGGTGGCGAGCCGTGAGCGAGGTCGCGGTGGCGATCGTCGGGATCGTGCCCGTGTCGTCATTGGCGGCAAGCGGCTTTGCGCTCCTCGGTACGCGAAGTCGCCTCGCTGGGTTTCTGCTGATCGTCACGTCAGCTGGACTCGGCGCTGCGCTGGTCACCCTGCTATCGGACGAGGCGCTGATGGCTCGGCACCTCCTGGCTGCCTCGCTGTTGCCCGGCTCGTTCGCCGTGCTCGCCTTCCCACGACCCCGCTTTCAAGACTGGATCGAATACTGTTTCGGGGTCACCGCCGGCGCGGCGGCGGTCATCGGCACCGCGCTCGTGTCATTCGACAGCGCAGCCTCGGCCACGCTCGCATCCGTCGGCGTTCTTGCACTCGTGGGGCATGGCTGGCGGGTTCTGGAGACTGGTGATGACGAGGATCAGCAGGCCATCCTCTGGCTTGGGCTTGCGGCGCTTTTGACGGCGCTGTTCGCGGCGACGCTGCCTTTCGAGTACGGCGTTGCCGGAACCGCAGTCACGGCCGTCCCCGCCGCCACCATTGGACCTGCGATGGTCATCGGGGTGCGTGGACCGACCGTGACCGACATCAGGGCGCTTGTCGTCTCGGTCATCGTGCTCTTCGTCGTGGCGGTGACCTACCTCTCGGTGTTCATCGCGGTGGTGGCCACGCTCGAAGTGTTCGGTGTCGACGATCCGCCGTGGTCGCTCTACGCGGCCATCGGGCTGGCGCTCGCAGCGGGCTTTCATCCCCTTCGGGTGGTGATGCGAGGATTGATCGATGAGCTGCTCTTCGGGGATCGGCTCGATCCACTCGCGGCGGCCACCACGGTCGCCGACCGGATCGGCGACGACCCCCTACTGGCTCTGCAAGGGATTCGGGAGGCGTTGCTGTTCCCGCACGCCAGCCTCTACGTGGATGGCGAAGAACTCGCCGCGTCGGGGACCAAGGTGACCGACACCCAAAGGGTGCCGTTGATGCTCGGAGACGAACTCGTCGGCCACATCAACGTCGGACTGAGGCCAGGCCAGCTGACATTGTCCGCGGACGACGAACAAGTGCTGCACATCATAGGTCCACTCTTCGCCCAGACCCTGCGGGCCCGTGCGCTCGCGCTGGACCTCAAGGCGTCCCGGACGGTCGCCATCGCCGCGATCGAGGAGGAGCGCCGACGGCTCCGTCGAGATCTTCACGACGGACTCGGTCCCACGCTGTCGGGGATCGCCCACACGGCTGCGGCGGCCCGCAACTCCATCACCACCGACCCGAAGTCCGCTGATGCTCTTCTGCGGGGACTTCGTTCGGACGCGGCTGACGCGGTGGGTGAGATTCGTCGGCTGGTGTACGACATGCGTCCGCCCGCGCTTGATGAGCTCGGCCTCGTGGAAGCGCTGCGCCAGCAACTAGCTCTCGCCCGCACCCCCGCGGGTCGACCGATGCAAGTGTCACTCGAAGCGGACGAGCTTCCAGGTCTCCGTGCCTCGGTGGAAGTCGCGGCCTACCGGATCGCAACCGAAGCCGTCACCAACTCAGCTCGACACAGCGGCACCGACCAGGTTTGGGTCGCCATCGGACACGAAAGGGACCAACTCCTGGTCACTGTGCGCGACGGTGGCGAGTCCGACGGCACCTGGGTTCCCGGCGTCGGGCTGTCATCCATGCGGGAGCGGGCCGCCGAGATCGGCGGCTTCATTGACACCAGCTCCAACGGCCACGGCTCCGAGGTCGTGGCCCGATTGCCGCTCACACCAAGCGCAAGCACCACATCCACGCGCTCCAGCCAACCCTCGTAGGCAGGCGACTCGCCCGTGCCAAACGATCGGGTCAGGCA
>JBPCTP010000229.1:0-2766 GCA_051011615.1 Microthrixaceae bacterium
GTCCGAGGGTGCTCTCGCCGAACCGTTCAACGCCCCGACCGCCACCGACGTACTGGTCGCTCCACACGTTGCGTTCAACGATCTCTGGAAGATGTTCGTCATCGCGGGGCAGTAGACCGAGCAGCAGTTCAGTGACTACATGGTCGACGTGAACCGGAACACACTCGTGACGCCCGAGGCGCGGGATCGGCGCCCGAGGACTGCCGCCGACGCCGCTGAATGAGCTC
The DNA here is from genome assembly GCA_051011615.1 of Microthrixaceae bacterium. Classification (GTDB taxonomy): domain Bacteria; phylum Actinomycetota; class Acidimicrobiia; order Acidimicrobiales; family Microtrichaceae; genus JBPCTP01. The sequence continues at coordinate 228 of JBPCTP010000229.1, forward strand.
AGCGGGACGGGCGACCGTTCCCGGTGCCGTCAGGCCGCGGCCAGCATGGCCGTCGCCAACCCGGCTCGGGTCGTCCATCCCGCCGTGCGAATCCAGTTCGTGGCCACCAGGCGGTGATGGATCTCGGCGTCGAACCCCGAGGCCAGTCGTCGATGGGCCGGTACCTGCAACATCACCGTGCTGAGGTGCACCAGCACCAGTACGAGGCCCGCAACGAAGGGGAGTGCACGGCCGAGTTCTGCGGCCGGCCAGACGAACAACGTGACCGCCGCGACCCCCTCAATGGCCATCAGTGGCCCGACCACCCACGAGGTGCGCCTCGTGTGCTGGTGTTCGTACCCCACGAACCGGGATCGCCCCACCTCTGCGAAAAGGGGGTAGTGCACCAACTGGACGAACCAGATGAGGCCCATCATGGCCGCGGTGGCCCACAGGTGGACACCCAGTAGCCAGGCGTCGGTTTCGGTCATGTCGACTCGTCCCGTCGCCTCAGGCGGGTGCGGCGTGGCGCGGCGCCGGGCGGACTCCTCCCGGTGAGAACGGCAGGGTGACCCGACGAGATCTGGGTGCCGACACGATGCGGCCGATCCGGTGGACGGCGACCCAGCAGACCGCCAGGTAGGGGAGCGCCGGCCACGGCACGCCGAACCTCAGGAGGCACCGGCCACCCGGCAGCGGTCGGACCTCGTGGGCGGTTGCCGGCAACCCACCGACCTCCCACCGCCACTCTCGTCCCGGTGTGAGCGATGTGACCCGGAACGGAACCTCCAGGCCCAGGGGTGTGCGGACCGTCCCGGTGGATCCCGGTCGGAGCTCGTCTTCAGTGCTCTCAGCGGCCGAGACCGAGGGTCCCCACAGTGGCCACAACATCGGTGTGGCGATCAGGCGCCAGACAGCATGCACGTCCGCGTCGATCTCACGAGAAACCCACGCGAATGAGGAGGACTGTGTTCGCCGCTGCCGGAAGTGAGGTGCCATACCTCTACTACTTCACCGGGACCGCCCCTCCGGATGCGCGCCAACGCGGATCGGGCGAACACGCGGGGATGCCGTCAGGTGAGTAGGTGGCGGGCGCTGTACACGGGGAGGTCGAGTTGGGTCAGCACCCCAGGTGGGGCGTCGACGACGTGGGGCACCGCGTTGAGCACGTGCATCGCGGTGGCCAGGCACCCGGCATGGTTGTGATCGCCTTGCCGCGACGACAACTCGAGTTCGACCTTCAGTTCGGGCTCGCCCTCGACGAGGATCCGATAGCCACTGCCGGACGGCCACTCGGGAGCGTCGTGGTCGCGCATACGGGTCACATGCTCGACCACGATGCGGGGCTCGCCGTCGATCATGCCGCGGATCTCGAAGCGCATTCCCGAGATCGTGCCCTCGCGGATGGTGCCACTTGCGATCTCGATGTCAGTGTCGGCCCGGATGACCTCGTGGGTCTCGGTGATCTCGTCGAGTTCTACACCCAGGGCCTCGGCGACGGTCGCGATCACCGGCCCCCAGGCGAGTGCGGTCGATCCGGGTGAGAGCAGGATCGACTGCGACGCCTCGGTCTGGCCGAAGCCCATGATTCCGAACAGCGTCGGGGGGTTGTCCCACGTGGCGTAGTTGACGATCTCCATCATCCGTACCCGCTCGACCTCGCGACAGAGCGACATGGCGTGGACCGCAAGGCCGACGTTGCCGAATCCTGGGTCGATGCCGGAGGTGTAGAAGGACGTGTTCCCTTCCTGACAGGCGGCCTCGAGTTGATCTTGGAAGCCCGCCTGGCGGGGATTGAGCAGGGCAACGAACGACGTGTTCACCACATTCTTCCCCGTGGCCAGCATGTGGCAGAGGTCGTCGACCACCTCGCCGGGCCGGACGTCGCTGTGCGCCATGTAGCTCACACAGTCGGCGTCGAGTGCGAGGAGAGCCTCGGAGTCCTGGGTGGCAATGACCCCGATGGGCTCGACGCCGCACAGCTCTCCCGCGTCGCGGCCGGCCTTGTCGTCACTGTGCACCCAGAGGCCGGCGAGTTCGAGGTCGGGGTGGTGGTGGATGGCGGGCACGGCGTGGACACCGACGGTGCCGGTAGCCCACTGGATCACTCGGTAGGTCATCCCCCGTCTCTACCGCACCGACCGACACTCGGCCAGCGAGGGATGCGGTTTCGTCGTTCAGGCGAGCAGTTCGGCTCCAGCGCGGCCGGCGGTCACCGACTACGGGACCCAGCCGGCTAAGTCCGGGTGCCTGCGGAGCGGCAAGCCAACTACAACCTTCGGGGAACCCCTGGGCAACCTGTGTGGAGCACACTGGCGTCGGCCCCTCGACCGCCGCCAGTCCGGGAGCCGATGGGAGTGGGGGTTGTCCGTGCCGCTTCCGCCCGGCACGGCACGGCAACCCTCCCCCCAACTTCAGCGAGCGTCTCTCGGCACGGAACGCGACCGGGAGCACTACCGTTCGGGAATGTCGCGGCCGACGACCATCTGGGTGTTCGGCGATCAGAACAACCTCGAGATCGCTTCGCTCCTCGGCCGGGATCCGGCAACGCATCGCATCC
>JBPCTP010000230.1:0-6090 GCA_051011615.1 Microthrixaceae bacterium
CCCCTCCCCCCCCCCCCCCCCCCCGACGCCAACTCCAACGCCGTGTCGAAAACGTCCTCGCCGGGCACGACACGATTGACCATGCCGAGGCGTTCGGCCTCGACCGCACCGACCGGCTCGCCCAACAGCAGGTGTTCCTTTGCCTTGGCCGGGCCCAGCGCGGCAGGCCAGATGACAGTGCCGCCATCGCCGGCCACGAGACCGATGCTCACGTGCGGGTCGCCTATGCGAACCGAATCGGATGCCACGACAAGGTCACACAGCAGGGTGATCGATGCGCCGAGTCCCATGGCGTGGCCGTTGAGCGCGCACACGATTGGCACCTCGATGTCCAACATGTCCCAGATGATCTGTCGCGCGTCGATCCGCAACGACTCGAGCGCTTCCACGGATCGCAACTGTTCGAACCACTCGAAGTCCCCGCCGGCGCAGAACGCCCGACCCGAGCCCGTGAGCAGGATCGCCCGCGCGGTGCGTTCCCTTCGGAGGCAGCGGAACAGCCGGGCCAACTCAGAGTGCAGCGCTTCGTCAACGGAGTTGAGGTCGCTGCCGGGCCGGTCGATGGTCACCACCAGCATGTCCGGCGCCTCCGGGGTGTCCTCTCCACGCCGTTGGACGCCCAGGGTCGACCAGTCGAGTTCCTCGATGGGGGTGTCGGCGTTCGTCATGTCTGCTCCGGTCCGGTTTCGCTACCTGGGCTCGCGTGGAAGCCCGAGAAGTCTCTCGGCGATGATGTTCCGCTGCACCTCGGTGGTGCCGCCGCCGATGGTGAGAGCTCGCGAGAACAGCGCTCCCCACGGCCATGGATGCTGATGGCTCGCCCCGAGCCCGGCCCCCAGTGGCTCGGCTGCGACACCGGCGACAGGTGACGGCCAGTTGCTTTCGCCGTCTGACACCAACGCGGCCGCGCCGCCGGCGTCAGCGAGCAGGTCGTACAGGCGTTGGCCGTGCTGATCGGAGAGCAGCTTTTCGAGCGATGCCTCGGGGCCCGGGCGTCCATCGCGCTGCGCAGCGGCCCGCACCTGTTCACCCAGTCGTTCCAGGATGAAGGACTCGGTCCACAACGTCGCGAATCGCTGCCGGAACCGTGGGTCCCTCATCGGGTTGCTCTCGCCACCGGCCAGCGCAAGATCGACCAGGGCCCGGAGCACCTCTGCCCCGGTTGGCCCCATCCCCCACAGGAGTCCGCCGTGGGAGAGGCTGACCCGTTCGTTGCCGAGCGTCAACGTGGCCAATCGCCATCCATCCCCCGGCTCGCCGAGCAGAGTGTCCGAGGGGAGCCTGGCGTCGGTGAGGAACACTTCACAGAAGTGGGAACCCCCCGACATCTCCCGGATGGGCGCCACCTCGATGCCCGGGACGTCCATCGGGCACAGGAAGTACGAGATCCCCTTGTGGGGTGGCGCCTCGGGGTCCGTGCGTGCCAGCAGGATTCCGTGGTCCGCATGCTCGGCATCGGTGCTCCAGATCTTCTGACCGTTGACGACCCATTCTCCACCATCTCGTACAGCCGTGGTCCTGAGTGACGCCAGGTCTGATCCGGAGTCCGGCTCACTGAACAGCTGGCACCAGTGGTCATCGTTGGCGAGGATTCGGGACAGGTGGCGGTCCTTCTGCTCGGTGGTACCGGCGGCGAGGATCGTGGGACCGGCCCAACCAATGCCGATCGGGTTGTCGGGAAGCCTCACACGAGCGGCCAAGAGTTCCTCCTCAACCGATACGGCCTCGTCGACGGTCGCGTCGTGACCCCACGGTCGGGGCCACTGCGGGGCCACCCATCCGCCCGCAGCCAACGCCGCATCACTGCGTTCGGGATTGTCGGCCAACCAGACGCGAACCCGGTCACGCAACGAAGCGCCGATGTTGCTCATGGTGCCGTGTTGCTCAGTGCCGTGTTGGTCAGTGCCGTGTTGCTCATGGTGCCGTGTCGATCGGTGCCGTTTCGCTCACAGCTCCGAGAAGCCCGGTTCGTCGCCGAACAGAACTGAGCCGACCGACTCGAACAGTTGGGCCCCAACCATCACGTGTTGCGTGGCAGTGAGGGCGTCCCGAAGGGTGCGTTCGAGTACCTGTCCGTGACGCACGGACGTGCCACCGCCGAGACGATGCAGCCGCGTACAGACCTCGGCGCAAACGGTGGCTACATGGACCGCCGCCAATCGCAACGAGGCACGCTGAGCCAGGTCGAACTCAGCACCTGATTCCGCCATCTCCCAAGCGTCGGCGACCTCGCCGAACAAGAGTCGCCGAGCGGCTCGCAGTTCGGCCTCACAGCGGGCAACTTCTCCCCGGATCGTGGACCGCTTGGCGAGATTGCGACCACCCATGGTGGGCTTCTTGGCGTTCGCCAGATCCACGAACGCGTCCATCGCACTCCGGCCCACGCCGAGCGAGACCGAGGCGATGCCCAGCGCCAGCAGGGCGAACGGCGGCACCTTCCAGAGCGGTCCATCGGGCCAAGGGTCATCGAAGAGCGACACCGAGCGCGCCATCGGGACCTCCACGGCTTCCATCACCAGGTCGTTGCTGCCCGTGCCGCGCATTCCGAGCACATCCCAGTTGTCGACGATCCGTACATCGGCTGCGGGTGCGTAGCACAACCGCATCTGCGGCAGCCCCAGGTCGTCGGCGACCAGCTCGCCCGCGGAGTCCGCCAACATCGCGCCACCGAGCAGCCAGGAGCAGTTGGCCGAACCGCTCCCCCATTCCCAGCGTCCGTCCACGGTCAGCACATCACCGTCGGCGCCTGAGGAGACCACCGCCCGCCCCATGGGGGCGTAGGCCCCTCCCGTGATCACCAACGGATCCGATCCGTAGATGGCTCTTGCCTCCGGCTTCGGCAGGTAGCCCGACAACAATGCAGTTGTGGAGCCGATCATCACGCACCAGCCAGTCGATCCGTGGCTGTGCGCAGCTGCCTCGATGACAGCCAGCAGCTCGGGCAACGGGGTTTCCAGGCCGCCCAGTTCCCCCGGAACCGTCGAGCGGAACACACCTGCCTCGGCGAGTTCTCGCGCCACTTCGGCACGCAGTCGACCCTCGCGGTCCATCTCCGGACCCTGCTCGCGGATCGGCTCGAGAAGCGGCTGGATTTCGGCCAGCAGGCTCATTGCTCGACTCCCTCGGGCGCAATGTAGCCGGGGGTCTCGAAAGAGCGGCGCTCGCCCCACCGACCCCAATGGGTGACCTTGTGCACCGGCTTGCGCGGCGCCACGCCGAATCGACCGAGCGGCCTACCGATGGGAACCAGCGCTGCGATCGACCAACCTTCGGGAACCCCGAAGTACTCGCACACATCCGCGTGACGGATTCGGAACACCGTGGTGACCACTGAACCCAGGCCGAAACCCCTCGCCGCCAGTACGAGGTTCTGCACCGCCGGATACACCGAAGCCGCGGTTGTGCCGATGTCCATGGGGCCGTCGTCATCGGCGAGCGTCAGGTCGATCTCCGGCATGCAGACCAACACGTGTACCGGTACCTCGGCAAGGTGTTCAGCGAGATGGCGGCTGGCAGCGATCGTGCGATCCCACGAGGCCTGCGACGCCTCGTCGGATTGCGGCGGAACCATCGCAAGCAATGCCCGCTCGTAGCGGTCGTAGCAGGACCGGTAGCACTCACCCATCCACGCCCGGTCTTCGGAGTCGGTTGCCACGACGAATTGCCAGGGCTGGATGTTGCCGCCAGAAGGTCCCTGTTGGGCTGCCCGCAGAATGGCCTCTATCTGCTCGGTCGGCACCGGATCGCTTGCCAGACGACGCATCGCACGCGTCGTCATGATCCCGTCGTATAGCTCCATGACCCCCAGTTGTTAGCCGCTCGGGCCACCCGCTTGCGCCACAGACCCACAACTGGGCGGTCTCAGCCTCAGAAGCCCGAGTCCCACATGGCCCAGTACGGCGAGCGCTACTCGCGATCCAGGCTCAGCATGTTGATCGCGTTGCCCCGGAGGATCTTGTAGGCGACCTTTTCGTCGACGCGGTCCATCAGCTCATCTACGTACTCCCGCGACTTCGGCCAGGAGGTGTCGGTGTGGGGGTAGTCCGTCTCGAAACAGATGTTGTCCTCGCCGACCGCATCCAGGTTGGCCACGCCGTGGTGATCCGCGGTGAAGCAACCGAAGATGCGGCCCCAGTAGTACGACGACGGTGGCTCCGGAATCCGGTCCTTCGTGTGCATCCACGAGTCGTGGTGCTCCCACACGGTGTCGGCACGTTCGAGGGCATAGGGAATCCAACCGATCTGCCCCTCGCTGTAGGCCAACTTGAGTGTTGGGAACTCGATCAGCTTGCCGGAGAACAGCCAGTCCGCCATCGAGGCCATCGCGTTGTTGAAGGCGAGCGTTCCACCTACGGCCTCTGGCGAATCGGGGGACGCAGCGGGCATCGTGGAGGACGACCCGACGTGCATGCACAGCACCACGTCGCACTCATCGGCCGCCGCGATCATGGGGTCCCAATCCCCCGAGTGGATGGAGGGCAACCCGAGACGCGTGGGCAGCTCGGAGAAGCAGAATGCGTGCACGCCCTTTGCGGCCATTCGCCGGATCTCCGCAGCTGCCAGTTCCGGATCCCACAGCGGCATGATGCACAGAGGGATGTTGAATCCCCGGGATGGTTCGCACCATTCATGGACCATCCAGTCGTTGTAGGCCTGCACGCACGCGAGGCCGAGGTCCTTGTCGGATCCCTCGTGGAACGTCTGGCCACAGAACCGCGGAAAGGTGGGAAACGGCAGCGAACCGTCCACCCAGTTGAGCTCGAAGTCCGATATGCGGGCCTCGCGGTCCCAACAACCGGGTCGCATCTCGTCGTAGGTGATCGGCTCCATCTGCATGACGGTTCGGTCGAAGCTGTCCGGCGTGCCGTCCGGCGTGGCCGAGAGCGGAATGGCCACGAAGGCCTTCTGCACGTAGATGAGTTCGCCGTCGTAGGTCCAGGCGTCGCCCGCCTTGCCGTTCTCGTCGATCGTGTTTCGGTACTTGGCGCCCGGATAGTGCACGAAGGGCGCCCACTTCTCGCGAATCACCTTCGGACCGCGCTCGCGCCACTTCTCGGGCAACCACTCCTGCCAGACATGGGCAGGCTCGACGACGTGGTCGTCGACGCTGATGATTTTCGGCGGGTCCACAACTGACACGCGTGTCAGTTTACAGGTTGGACTGCCTTCGTGTCCCGAGCCCTGGCAGCGCTGCTTGCGTTGAACGACTCAAGTGGGAACTGAAGTGGCCTGGCGCCACCACGACAGCCGGGCGACTCAAGAATCAACCTGAGTGACCCAGCGATGCCGCCTGGGCCTCAATCCGAGGCGGCGACGCGCTCGACGAACTCGACCGAACGCTCGAAGATCAGCTCCTTGTCGTAGTCCTGGGTGGCCACGTGGTAGCTGCGCGAGCAGGAAACGCGCTCGACAGGCCCTGACACGGCATCTGCCAGGGTGTCGGAATCGGAGGGAGGCACCACGTGGTCCTCGGGGCTGGTGAACAACAACAGGGGTTGGCTGATGCTGCCGAGTTCTTCGCCGAATTCGGCGGAGGCGTCGAACAGCGACAGCAGGGGCGCCAGCGGGGTGTCTTCGTAGGCCGACTCGGTCACGCCCGGCTGGGAAATGTCAGATCCGATCCCGGGGATGACCGAGTCACCCGCCTCGATCATCTGGGCCACGAGAGTACGCATGTCGTCGCTCGGCACCACAGCCGGGTTGACGCAGATCAGACCGGCGAGTTCGGGGTGACGCACGGCGAGCCAGCAGGTCAGGGACCCACCCAGGGATTGGCCGGCCACGAACTGTGTCTCGGTTCGGGCGGCCAACCTGGCGAGGGCCTCGGTGGCCTCACCCGACCAGTCTTGCCAGGTCTTGTCGAGCAGGTCATCCATCGAGGTACCGTGCCCCGGAAGGCGCGGCATCTCGACACTGTGCCCGGCCTCTGCAAATGCTTCGGCCAATCCGCGTACCGAACTCGGGTTGCCCGTGAAGCCGTGCAGCACCAACACACCGATTGGTCCGCCGTCATGGCTCCATGCCTCTGCGCCCGGGATCACGTCAACCATGGCGAAACTCCTCGCGTCGTGAAGTGAACAAGGGTAGGGC
>JBPCTP010000231.1:0-2508 GCA_051011615.1 Microthrixaceae bacterium
ACACGGCTCGACAGGATCGAGGCGAAGCTTCGCGCGGGCAACCAGGGCCGAGGTGAGCCACCGCAGCCCTCTGCTGCGGCGCGCGCTCGGGCGGAGTCAGCCCAGTCAGAGCCACAGGAATCGGCACCTGCGAACCCGGCCTCGGCCGAAGCTCAGCCGGCTGTGGGCGGGCAACCAAAGCCCCGGTCGGCCGACACCGTGAGGTCCCGTCCGCCTGACCGGTCCCAGCGTCCCGCAGGCAGGTCCGCTCCACCACCCCCACCCCCGCGACGTCGGGGCGGTGGTTCCGGTTCGGGCTCGTCCACCGCGGCTGCGAAGCCTGCAGCCACGACCGCGTCCGATCCAGCACCCGTTGGCGAAACGCAATCACCCCCGCCGGCCGCGGCGGCCCCGAAGTCGGAGGCGGCAGCTTCCCAGCCCGATCCCGTCCCACAGCAGCCGGGAGCGGCCGCAGGTGCTCCGGACCGAGATGCGATCGTGATGGCTTTCGGCGACGCGGTCGTTCCCGAGCTCAAGGGAGTGGCCAAGGCGATCTATTCGGGCGGACGGTTCCTCGCAGTGGCCGAGGGCACGGCGGTGTTCGCCCTCGACAACGTCCCCACCGTGGATCGCGCCGAGAAATACCGCCAATCGGTCGAGGAGCTGTTGGCGAAGAGCCTCGGAACGGTCGTGCCGATTCGGCTTGTGACAGACGCTGATGCCGACTCCTATGCGTCGGATTCGGCCACAGCGTCCACGCCCGCAGACGTTGCACGGCGGGCTCGCGGCGACGGCCAGGGCTCTGCTGATAGGTCGGAGGTCGATCGGTCCGAGCAGGCCACTGGTGTTCGGGAAAGCCATGCCCCGTCAGACCGTGCGGCATCAGACCGTGCGACACCAGACCGTGCGGCACCAGACCGTGCGAGGTCACGTCGCGAGTCATCCAACGGCGACGCAGCAGCAAAAGCTACAGGGGCCGAACGCGACCGCGAACCAACGAACCAGCCGGCTGAGGCCGACTCCACCCAGGCAGGCGAGTCCGAGGACGAAGCCGAGCTGGTGGCGCGCGTCGATGAGCTGGAGAACGCAGATGTGTCGACCCGCGGGGTGGACAAGCTCACCGAGGCGTTTCCCGGCGCAGAGTTGTTGGAGAACGAGGAGAAGCAGTGATGCAGCACGATCCGCATGTGAGGAGCCACCGTGGCTGACAGTGAAGACTCAGAACTGCCCGAGCGGGTGATTCCTGCCGAACTTGTCGACGGGCCGCGGTCGGGTGAACCCGGCGACCCGGGAGATCCGCTCGCAGCACTCCCGGGTGGTGGAGGACTCGACCTCGGCGCCATGATGGAGATGGCACAGAACATGACCGAGCAGATGGGTGCTGCCCAGTCCGAGCTGGCTGAGGCCCGTATCGAGGGGACTGCCGGCGGTGGCCTGGTCAAGGTTGTGCTCAACGGCCACCTCCACCTACTGGAGGTCGAGATCCAGCCGGGCGCATTCGATCCCGATGACCCCTCGATGGTCGGCGACCTCGTGCTGGCGGCGTGGCGTGACGCACATGACGAGGTGGCGAAGCTGCAGGCTGCGGCGGATCCGCTCGGTGGGCTGGGCGGTGGCCTGGGAGGTCTCGGCGGTGACCTTGGCGATCTGTTGGGCGGCGGCTGAGTGTCGACCGGCCAGGCCAGTTCGGTCCAGGACCTGATCGACGCGCTCGGTCGTCTGCCAGGCATAGGCCCCAAGTCAGCACAGCGGATCGCCTATCACCTGCTCAAGGCCGATCCCGAGGAGGCACGTCGGCTCGCCGAGGCAGTGGTGGCGGCCAAGGAGAAGGTCGGCTTCTGCGAACGGTGCTTCAATCTCAGCGAAGGCGCAATGTGTCCCATCTGTTCTGACGACAGACGCGATTCGCACGTGCTGTGTGTGGTGGAGGAGCCCCGCGATGTCGTAGCGGTGGAGCGCACCCGCGAGTACAAGGGCCGCTACCACGTGCTGGGCGGGGCGATCGACCACCTCCAAGGAGTTGGTCCCGAGCAGCTGAAGATCCGGGAACTGTTGGCGCGCATTGAGGCCGAGTCAGTCACCGAGGTGATCATCTGCACCAACCCGAACCTCGAGGGTGAGGCAACCGCGCTGTACCTCGGCAAGGTGCTGTCCATGCCCGGTCTCACGGTCTCGCGGATAGCCAGCGGCCTGCCCGTGGGCGGCGATCTGGAGTATGCAGACGAACTCACCCTCGGTCGAGCGCTGGAAGGACGCCGCGTGGTTGGCGAAGCACCATCGGCCGAGGGCGGCTCCAATGGCACGCAACCGATTGGCGACACCGACGCTTCGGACACTTCGTCCGCTGGGGGCTGATTCGCCCCGATACGCGAAAGACCCTCGGCGCCAACCGAGGGTCTTCGCTACAACTGGTGGGCAGCCCGCCGGGCCGACCCGGGCTCAGAGAGCCTTGACGATGAGGGCCTCGCCCTGGCCGCCACCACCGCACAGAGCAGCAGCGCCGGTGCCGCCGCCGCGGCGACGCAACTC